>DASUVB010000160.1:0-2772 GCA_036373835.1 Flavisolibacter sp.
AACAGCAAACCGTTACAGATTCAGGATCATATACTCCAGGATATTCTTCATATCCGGGCTGATCTGGCCATTGGGCTCATTGTGGAATGTCGTGTAATAGATGCGTCCCGCGCCATTGGCGCTGTTGCAGGATCCCTGTGTGTCGCCGTGGGCCAGGTGCATGGCCAGGTCGGCAGCAGGAACCGTGATGGTGACGGGGGTGGTGCCCTGCGGCTTATGGCAGATGATCACCATGTTGCTGTTGGTGGACGAGCCGATATTCACCGTACCTGCCGATGCATTCGTGAACGCGTTGGTGCGCAACAGGAGGGGTGCCTGCGTGGCAGGATGTCTTACCATCACCTCCCAGTAATTCGC
The DNA here is from genome assembly GCA_036373835.1 of Flavisolibacter sp. Lineage (GTDB taxonomy): Bacteria > Bacteroidota > Bacteroidia > Chitinophagales > Chitinophagaceae > Flavisolibacter. Next base: position 358 of record DASUVB010000160.1, read on the forward strand.
ATCATAGTTCATCACAGTTTCCCATGCCCCGAGGTTGTAAGTGATGTTCATGAAAAATTTATTCAGGTAGGTCTGCAGTACCGGCGAAATAATTTGTGCGTTGTAGATCATCCCCGTATTCCCGATGCGCTGCGTACACAGCTTGCTGTCGGGGATAAAGCCTCCCTGCCTCGGGTTAGGGCATGAGCCACCGTGCGTGCCGATCAGAGCGGCTACCGCATAATCCGAAGTATAAATGCTTCCCCCGTTTGCTACGTAAGTAGCCAGCACTGAATCCTGTACCCAATCCACGGGAACGGAGGATGAACAGTTGATGAATATTGCATTGTATTGCGTTAGTTGCGAGAGCACATGAAGGGTGTTGGTATTTATGCCCGATGCATTGTACCCCAGGCTGTCCATAATGATCGATTCAATCTTGTCGTATGTGCCTGGGACGTATGCCAGTGATGCAACCTGTGTCAGCTTCACGGCATTGGTAGCGACAGGCGTTGTTTGCTCTGCCACTACCTGCACGGTCATTTTAGTACGGAAAATGCTGCCCGAGCCTGACTGGATATGCAGCTCATGCTGGCCCGCGGGCGCTTCCAGTAAAAAATTACCGTTTACATCCGTATAAGTATGATAAATGTCTGCGCCTTTCGCAATGAATACCGTTGCATTCCTGACCGGTGTCGTGTTATTTGCAGCTACAACCCTTCCACTCACCTTGCCCATGGGCGCCGGGGCATTATCGGCGGGGATATCATCTTTCTTGCAGGCCGCAAACAGAATAACGGCAGAAAGAAGAGCGTAACGCATTTTCATAAACAGCTGTTGTTAGTGTATATAAATATAAAAAGTCCGTGGCGCTTGATGGTCATTTATTTTGTCGAGGTGCAAGGGCGTTGATTTACAGTGAAATGGAATCGCACCTATGCGTCTACGGGAGTATAGCCGGCCACTATCTTACCGCTGTATAAGAACCTGTAAGGCAACCTGTGGATGGAACGCGGATGCACATTTCGTAAATTGCAGTCAACGCCACAGGCTGGCACAGTTGCCATTTACTGCACGATCATTCAGCCTGTCACCCTTGCCCCACGCTTTTAAACATCAAATACTTCGCGTACATGAAGCGGACCCTGAAATATTACCGGATCATCTGGCTGCGCCACGACCTGCCCGCAGGATTATCTGTTTTCCTGGTCGCGTTGCCACTGTGTCTTGGCATCGCCCTGGCATCCGGGGCCCCGCTGTATGCCGGCCTGTTGTCGGGCATCATCGGCGGCATCGTTGTCGCAACGATCAGCGGATCGGCACTTGCTGTTTCGGGTCCGGCGGCGGGCCTCACCACCGTCGTCGCTTCTTCCATTGTATCTCTTGGCGACTACCGGGTTTTCCTGCTCTCGGTCATGGTGGCCGGACTTTTCCAGGTGGTCCTGGGCATTTTCAGGCTGGGCATGGTAGCGAATTATTTTCCGTCTTCGGTGATCAAGGGTATGCTGGCAGCAATTGGTATCATTCTTATTTCAAAACAGATCCCGCTGGCGATGGGGTATGACCAGCCGGACTTCTGGACGAGCGGCTTCCTGCGTCTTTTTTCATCTTCCAACGTGCTGGGGAGCCTGAAGCAGTTGAATCACCACACCACGCGGGGTGCGGTTTTCATTACCGTGATCTCATTATTCGTGCTGATACTGCTGCGGCAACCTTTTGCAAAGCGGTTGCAAAGCCTGCCTGCACCGCTGATCGTCGTTCTTACAGGCATTGCGGCAGCCATACTGTTTGGCCGGACCGCGTCAGCATACCAGTTGAAACCCACACAACTGGTGAATATTCCCGCGGATATATTTTCAGATATCAGGTTCCCGGATCTTTCAAGGCTGATGTCGTCACAGGAAATCTGGAAGAACGGGGTGGTGATCGGGCTGCTGGCTACGCTGGAAACCTTGCTGTGCATAGAGGCCATCGACAAGCTGGACCCGCGCAACAGGATCACGCCCATCAACCGCGAAATGGTAGCACAGGGGATCGGCAACATGGCCTGCGGCTTGCTCGGTGCCATTCCGGTGACCGCTGTTGTGGTGCGTGGTGCGGCCAACATCGATGCAGGTGGCCGAACGAAAATGTCGGCCATTACCCATGGACTGATGTTGCTGCTGGCCGTTCTTTTCATCCCCTTTCTTCTCAACACAATTCCCTATGCATCGCTGGCAGCGATTCTCCTGGTTACCGGGTACAATCTTACCAGGCCACGCCTCTACCGCAACATGTGGCGACTGGGATGGAGACAATTCCTCCCATTCATCATCACTATTGTGGTGATCCTGGCCAGTGACCTGCTGGTGGGCGTAACTATCGGGCTGCTGATCTCTATTTATTTCATCGTACAGAATAATTTCCGGGCGGAATACAGGATTACAAAGTCGAATT
>DASUVB010000161.1:0-2956 GCA_036373835.1 Flavisolibacter sp.
GTGGTCGGCTCGTCCAGGAAAATGATCCTCGGATCGTTGATCAGTGTCGTAGCGATGCTGAAGCGTTGCTTCTGTCCACCGCTCAGCTCTTTTACCTTCGATTTTGCCTTGTCTCGCAGGTTGACGAGATCCAGCAATGCATACGGATCGGCTTCGTGATTATACAGCCCCGCGAAAAGATCGATCAGCTCCACGAGGTTCAGGTTGGGGTAAAAACCACTGGTCTGCAATTGCACCCCGATGATCTTCTTGATCTCGTGTGGCTTTCGGTCGAGGTCAAAACCGTCAACAATCACCTTTCCGCTTGTCTTTGGACGCAACGTTTCAATGATCTCGAGCGTGGTTGACTTGCCCGCACCATTAGGTCCCAGCAGGCCGAAGATCTCGTTTTCGTACACGTCGAAGCTGATGCCCTTCACGGCCTCGAAATTTCCGTAAAATTTCACAAGGTTCTCTACGCTGATGATCTTGTTTCCCGTCATATGAATTCCGGTCGACGCCGCTGGCGCAGTGCTATGCTGTTTGTAAATGTTTCTGTACCGTGGATTCAAGCTCCTCCATCATCTTTCGGCTGCCGATGAATAACGGCGTGCGCTGGTGCAGCTCGGTGGGAACGATATCCAGGATCGCCTGGCTGCCATTGGTTGCCTTGCCACCCGCTACTTCCACGATATAAGCAAAAGGATTGCATTCGTACAACAGGCGCAGCTTGCCCTTTGGCTTGTCCGTGGTGCCCGGGTACATGAAGATGCCACCCTTGATCAGGTTGCGGTGCACATCGGATACCATGCTACCAATATAGCGCTGTGTATACGGCCCGCCGGTTGACTTGTCCTTGTTCTGGCAGGCATTGATATATTTCCGCACGCCTTCATCATACTGGAAAAAGTTGCCGTGGTTCACCGAGTAGATCTTTCCATTCTCGGGGCATTTGATATTGGGATGGCTGAGGCAGTATTCACCGATGGAAGGATCCAGCGTGAATCCGTTGACGCCACGGCGCGTGGCATACACCAGCATGGTGGAAGAGCCATATACAACATAACCGGCCGCCACCTGGTTGCGCCCTTTTTGCAGGAAATCTTCCCGTGTAACCAGGCTTCCCCTGTCAGATACGCGGCGATAAATGCTGAAGATCGTCCCGATGGAAACGTTTACATCAATGTTACCGCTGCCATCGAGCGGGTCGAAAAGGCAGACATATTTCGAATTCCGGCTTACGTCATCATCAAAGGCAACAAAATCGTCCAGCTCTTCACTGGCAATGCCTGCGCAGCTGATGCCATGCTGCAGCACGCCCATGAACTGGTGGTTGGCAAATACGTCGAGTTTCTTGACATCCTCTCCCTGCACATTGGTTGTCCCGGCATCTCCCAGGATGTCCACCAGGCCTGCCTTGTTCACTTCCACGTTAACGCGTTTCGATGCCAGCCCGATATCCCGGAGCAATGAGCTCAGTTCGCCGGTAGCCTGCGGGAACTGCCGCAACTCCTGTATGGTGAATTCATCCAGTGTGAGTATCTGCCTGTTAATAGGGCTCATGATTACGTTGATTTCGACAAATGTAGTAAACGTTCTGTTGCCGCCCTCCGGGCCGGCCGCTGCTGATTTCAATCATCCCACATGCCTAGCAAACAGATGAAACTATTAGGCATCTTTGTTGCAAAGTTGGCTACATGAAGGTTTTTAAATTCGGGGGCGCATCGGTCAGCACGGCAGAAAGGATCCGCATTGTGGGCGATATTTTGAAACAATATACCGGCAGCCCGCTGCTGGTGGTTGTATCTGCAATGGGAAAGACGACCAACGCCCTGGAAAAAGTTCTTGAAGCATGGTTTGGCGGTGACCAGGGCCGGGCACTGGAGCTTTTCAGCCAGGTCCGGTCGCAGCACCTTGATATTGCCGGCCAGCTCGGGAACACATCGGGGCAGCAACCGGGCTCACGGCTGAGCAATTTTTTTACGAAAGCGGAATGGCTCCTGCATGACCGCCCGGTAAAGGAATACGATTACTACTATGACCAGGTGGTATGCATTGGCGAATTGCTTTCATCGGCAATCGTCAGCGACTACCTGAACCAGGCTGGCATCCACAATACATGGATCGATGTGCGGGATGTCTTGCGCACCGACGATAATTTTCGCGATGCACGTATCGACTGGAAGGTAACGGCAGAAAAGGTGGAGCAGTATGTCCGACCCCTGCTTCGCGATGGCGGCATGGTGATCACCCAGGGCTTTATCGGTGCAACCGATGAGAATGAAAGCACCACGCTGGGCCGGGAAGGCAGCGATTATACCGCTGCGGTTTTCGCCAACCTGCTGGACGCGGAAGGACAGGTCATCTGGAAGGATGTCCGGGGCGTGATGAATGCGGATCCAAGGCAATACGAGAAGGCGGAATGGATCCGAGAGCTCAACTACCGCGAGGTGATCGAAATGGCTTATTACGGCGCGCAGGTCATCCACCCCAAGACTATTAAGCCCCTGCAGAACAAGGGCATCCCCTTGTATGTGCGCTCTTTCCTCGACCCGGAAAAGGAAGGCACCTGCATTCACAACAGCAATGTGAACCATCTCCCCCCTATCATCGTATACAAGGACCGCCAGGTACTGGTACAACTGAATTCAAGAGATTTTTCCTTCGTAGGTGAGGGCCTGACGGCAGCTGTGTACGAAATTTTTGAGCAGTTAAAATTCAAGCCGAACCTGACGCAGAACGCAGCCATCAGCCTGCTGTGCGTGGTGGATGATCACCAGGAAAAAGTGGAGGCGCTTGCCCACCGGGCATCGGAATTGTTTGATGTAAATGTCACCCGCAACCTGAGATTACTGACGATCCGCCATTACAACGATACGTTGCTCGAAGAGCTGACACGCGGTCATTCCGTTGTCCTTAAACAACAAACTCCTGAAACGATACAGGTGTTGATGCAGGATGCGTAATGGCAGTTCGC
>DASUVB010000162.1:0-2906 GCA_036373835.1 Flavisolibacter sp.
TTGCGATCTCTGCGTTACTTCACATATTTTGAATAGTAGTAGAGAAGCTTGCCGCCAGGTTGGTAATAATTTAGATTGAACGCCTCAACCATTTTACATTTTACATTTTTACTTTTTCATTAACTCGTTTAGCGGCCTTTGGGTTACAACTTGAATGCTACCTAGAAGTTGAGTCGTTTATTCCTTAATGGGAATTGTCGTAATTTCTATGACAATATTTCCATATGAGTATTGCTTTTGCTTCGCGCCATGTGATGTTTGTCCTGTTCATTGCATGTCATGCTTGCACAGCGACAGCGCAAAAGGGACGCGCTGAAATTTTGTGGGACCAGTACGGCATCCCGCATATCTATGCCAGCAGTGTTGAGAACATGTATTACGCGTTCGGCTGGACGCAGATGCACAACCATGCCGATCTTGTTCTGAAATTATACGGGGAAGCACGCGGAAGGGCCTCCGAATACTGGGGGAAGCAATACGTCAACACCGATCGGAAAATCCTGCTGTTCGATATGCCGGGAAGGGCGCAGGTAGCGTACGATCACCAGGACAGGGAATATAAGACTTATTTCGATGCCTTCGTGGCCGGCATGAATGCTTATGCAAAGAAATATCCGGATGCGATAAGCGCTTCCTACAAACAAGTGCTCCCGGTGACCGTATACGATGTTATTGCGCATTCCATGCGCGTGCCCCTGTTGGAGTTCCTGGGTGCGCGGGATATTGCGCTGGCATTCCAGCAGGGGGATGCGGGATCTAATGCGGTTGCAATTGCTCCGTCTCGTTCTGCTTCCAAAAATCCCTTGCTGCTCGCCAACCCGCATACGCCATGGAGTGACCTGTTCACCTGGTTTGAGGCGCATCTGAACGCACCCGGTATAAATGCTTATGGCGCCACACTGGTGGGCGTGCCCACGCCGGGCATCGCGTTCAATGAATTCCTCGGATGGACACATACCAACAATACTATTGACGCATCCGACCGTTACAAGTTGCTGATAAAGGATGGAGGATATGTGCTGGATGGCAGGGTGGAACCTTTCACAACAAGAACAGTTACACTGAAAATAAAGCAGGACGACGGGACATTACAGGAACAGCCGCTGCTGCTCCGATATTCCCGGCACGGTCCTGTGGTCGCCCACAAAAATGATACGGCATACGCTGTACGGATCGCCGGGATGCAGAACGATTTTATTTTTAAGCAGTATGTGCAGATGATCCGCGCAAGGAACCTGCAGCAATTTGAAGATGCACTCCGGATGCTGCAGAATCCTTTCTTTAACGTGATCTATGCCGACAAAGACGGGAACATCATGTACCTGTTCAACGGGAATGTGCCGGTTCGCCCGGAAGGCAACTGGTCGTTCTGGAGAGGTGTGGTCACCGGCACCGAATCAAAATTTATCTGGGACAGCACGCACCGCTACGCGGACCTGCCGCGCGTGATCAACCCGGCAACCGGTTTTGTGCAGAATGCCAATGATCCTCCGTGGTCGAGCACCTTTCCGCCGATGCTGGATCCCCGTAAGTTCCCATCCTACATGTCACCCGTAGAACCGGATTTTCGCGCACAGCGTTCCATTAAGATGTTCAGCACCGATACCTCGATCACCTTCGATGAACTGGTGCAGTACAAAATGAATACGGGAATTGAACTCGCAGACAGGCTGCTCCCCGACCTGTTGCAGGCAGCTGCCGCTTCCCAGGATCCGCTGGTGCAGCAGGCCATACCGGTGCTGAAGGCGTGGGACCGCAGGACGGATACCGCAAGCCGTGGCGCAGTACTGTTCATGGAATGGCTCATGCGAAACAATATTTCCATGTTCGCTACGCGCTGGCAGCTCACCGACCCGCTGGGTACTCCGAAGGGCATCAGGGACCCGGAGGCTGCTGTAAAAGAGCTGGGAGCGGCAGCACGTTCTGTCCTCGACAAATATGGTGCACTGGACATTTCATGGGGCCAGGTGAACCGTTTCCGCGGCGGTGCCTATGATCTTCCTGCCAATGGCGGCGTGGGCGAATACGGAATCTACAGGGTCATCCGCTTCAGGCCGGATGCGGATAAAAAGAACCGGGCCATATCCGGCGACTCCTATGTATCCGTAGTTGAATTTGGTAAAAAGATACGGGCGGAAGCATTACTCAGCTACGGAAACGCGAGCCAGCCGGGCAGCCCGCACGTGGGCGACCAGCTGCGGTTGTTGAGCCAGGGGAAACTCCGGCCGGTATTGTTTTACAAGCCTGATGTGTTGAAGAAAGCGAAGAAACGGGAAACGCTGTGAAATGGAGAATGGAGAATTGAGAATTGAGAATGGAGAATTGAGAATGGAGAATTGATCGGAGAAACGCGTTGTCACCCTGAGCCTGTCGAAGGGTGAATGGAATGGGGAATGACTGGGAAATGTAAAATTTAAAATGAAAAATGTAAAACGTTGGGTCGTTTAGTTGTTTAGTGGTTTAGGGTGGGCTTTCGAAAATCGGGTTCAGCTAAACGACTAAACGCCTCAACAACTAAACAACTTTTCTCTGTAACGCAAAGTGCGCAAAGAACGCAAAGGGGCGCAAAGAGATCATTCATACTGCCAAAGTATCGATAACTCGAATCTGATACTACTGGTGTAAGGATTCGATTTCAATCCTCAGACTTCACAGGTCACCGAGCCTTAGTTGCCTTCGCTTAGCTACGACGGGACACGGAGGTGACAAACCTACTAATGACGCGGGTCCGTCAATTCAAAGTCCCTTAAGGTAAAACTATTGTCACAGCGATTACTTCATCAAATAAAATCCCAACACAAACGCCGAAATTTTTTCCCATGATTCGCCATATTCCGAAGGATCCTTATAGAAATGCATTGGCTCAGAAATGTTGAAATCGTACCGGGCATAAAACCTGCGGTAGC
>DASUVB010000163.1:0-3218 GCA_036373835.1 Flavisolibacter sp.
ATTGTCAAATACCAGGCGGTGCGGGATCACATATTCATCCACGAAGCGGATCCGGGGAAAATTTTCTGCTGGTGTTTTCACGGTACGGCAGGAAAGAAAAAGAACAGGAAGAATGACCAGGGAAAAGATTCTCATTCTTCAAATTTACCCGGGAATATTTGTTTGAAGTTCGCCGCCCAGCTCTTTGACAGCCGAATTGCGAAGACGGCACTGCTTCTCTGACCATGAGGGTTTAAAAAATCCGATCCGTAAGCGGCGGCCTTCTTCCTTAACGCAAATAATAAGTGAGCCGTATACCCGCCGGCATGCTGGCAGTCAGAAGCTCTTCCCTGAAACGGTTGCCCCCCCAGGCCTGGTCGTCCGACGAGCCGTACCTGCTGCCGGGAATATTCACAACACCCTGGCGCCGGTATCGTAAGCCGAGGCCAAAGTAAGCATCAATGGACAGTTTTTTCGCTACTGGCATGGCTTCGCCAATAATGATATTCAACCCCAGGACATCCCGTTTGTAATTAAATTCCTGGAGACGCGAATACGACGGAACACCGTTTACAACATCCCGCTCCAGCCAGTCATAAATTTCGTAACGGGCGTGCTTCCAAATACCCTGCAGCTGCACATACTCTGTCATTTTTTTTCCAAAGTACAATCGCGCGGACGGGCGTAAATGAACACCGGAGGCATGCGTTATCGTGGTGAAATAGTTGGACCAGAAAATGTAGCCGGCATCCAGCAACACACCTATGTTCTTCCCCAGCCTGTATTCTCCACCCAACATCACCGTATTGTCAAAATCGATCAGTGCCAGCGGACTGAAATGGACAGCCCACTGAAACGACAGTGGTTCCTGCTTTTTCTCCTGGGAAAACGATGAATGGCAACAAAGGAAAAAAACGGGTACGAGGATGAATTTCATCAGTTAATATGTATAAGCAATGACGGGTCGAGTGGATCGCTGATATCGTACAGGCTCATGCCGCTGGTCGTCCAGCAAATGAGGGTTGACTGGTATGGAATAACGTCCCGCGCGTCAACGCCCGGGATCTGCCTGACCAGCACCGGGTTGTATTCGTTGCTGATGTCAAATACCAGGAGCCCGAGCTGGCCGTCGCATACATAAAGGGTATTACCGGCATATCCTAATCCATATGGTTCCGATACGGGAATGGCTTCCACCTGCACTGGTTGAGTAATACTACGGATGTCAAACACAGCAAGGATGCTCTGCACGCCACCGCAGGAGCCATTCGCACGCAGCGTGGCATAAGCTACCGAATCCTTTGCAACAACAGGATCGCAACGGCGCATCACGGTGGGCGAGATCGCTTCGCTGAGCTTCACCGGATTTGCAGGATCCGCGAGACTTACAATGTGAACCGAAGTGGTAGATCCAAGGAAAAGCTTCCCGGCGAAGGGAAAAATGGTTTCAATTTCAAAACCCACAGGCACCGATTTTTTAAACACAGGCGTTGACGGCGATGAGATATCGAACACTTTCAGGTTCTGCTTGTCAACGGCGTACAGGTAATCGTCAACAATCGTGAACCGGGCCATGGATCCGCCCTGGCCGGTGGGATTGGGCGCAGCACTGAAACTATCCGAGCTTTTATTGCACCCGAAAACAAAAACGACGCTGATGTAAACCAGGATTTGCTTCATAAAACAGTTTTAGCGGCGGCACTTAGGCTGGTGAATAATCTTTTTTTCCCATCCCACTACCACCCCTTTCGAGGGATCAGGGCAGGTAAAGTAGGTGTTCTGCGCAGGAGGGTATGTCTGGTCGATGACCGGGAAAGCATCTGCGAGCCGGTGAACCAACTGTGGCGACTGGATGTTATTCAGGTTAAAGACCACCAGGTCGTTGACGTTGTTGGTATAAAGAAAACCCGATTTGATCGAGATCTCCGTGCACAATGGAACTTTCAGAAACGAAATCTTGTGCGCCTGCTGTGGATTGCTGTTGTCAATGATGTGGATGCCTTCGTTCTGTTCCACCTGGAAAAGGTAATCACCGTAAGCGTAGATCTTGCCGGGAACCGTCGTCGGCCTGGAAGCTTCTACGCCGGTCTGGGTTACAGCCAGCAGGTCGGCATAAACAGGTTCATAACCTAAAACGTCTTCTGTGTTCCTTTCAACGTATGGCTCGCAGGATAAAAAGCAGATGCAGGCAAGGAATATGTATCTCATTTCTCACATTTTGGTTGGTCAATTTCCGGGAATGCCGCTTACGAAGTATGTTCGTACGCTATTGCACGGACATGTGACAACGGGCGTTGGGAAAAGTTTAACGGAATAAATAATTTTTTTAATGAGAGAGATATTCCGCTCCGTGGCTGTGTACCTGCAACAGGCCGAAAAGCGTGTGCTGGCCTTGTCGGTATTTTTTACAGCGGTGCTGGTGTTTGTCAATTACTACCATGGCCTGAACCATCGTATCAATGACGGAAACGAGTTCCGGCAATGGCTGGGATGGTATATGGTTTTCCTGGGAGCCTTCACCTTTCCTTATTTTCTGCAGGTGGTTTTTTCTGGCGTGACCTTTTTCCGTCACCGGCGTTTCCTGCTGCTGCTGATCCTCGCTCCCGCGGTTTTTGCGTGGAAGATGTCCTATGACTTCTCTTTCCGGTTCTCGTCCGACCAGTTGCTGGATGCCTACTGGAATGCGGTCGTTTACTGGCCGCTGAAGTTTGTGGCCGTCACGTTGATGCTGGTCGTGATCTGGAAAGTAGTGGAACCGCAGGAGCCCTTCTACGGTGTGAACCGTAAACATTTTTCGGCGCGTCCCTACCTGCTGATGCTGGTGTTGATGATCCCGCTGGTTGCCGCGGCCTCCACGCAAAAGGATTTCCTGGCCGTGTACCCGCGCCTGGGAAATATTGCCTACCTGCAGGATACGCCCGGTACCGGGTGGTACCAGTTTTTATTCGAGCTGTCCTATGGCATAGACTTTTTCACCATCGAGCTGTTTTTCCGTGGCTTTGTGGTACTGGCATTTGCCAGGATCGCCGGTACCGGGGCCATTTTGCCCATGGCGTGTTTTTACTGTACCATCCATTTCGGGAAGCCGCTCGGCGAATGCATCAGCTCATTTTTTGGCGGCATGCTGCTGGGGGTCGTGGTATACCATACAAAGAATATTTTCGGTGGGCTCATGGTCCACCTGGGTATCGCGTGGCTGATGGAGTTGGGCGGGTACCTCGGGAACCTTGCCCGGGCAC
>DASUVB010000164.1:0-2493 GCA_036373835.1 Flavisolibacter sp.
GTTCCAAAAAGGTGAAGACGCGCAACGCTACACGCAAGTTCCAGGCTTCGCCGGCTGCAACCAAACACACCGCCGAAAAGAGCCGGAAAAGAACGGGGGGAACGATTGAACCACTGCTGCCCGGCAACAGTCGTATAAACCTGCTGGCATTTGTGTTACTCGCGCTCGGCACAGTGCTGCTGTATTCCGGTGACCTGCACCTTGGCTTTTTTGAAGTGGACGACCCGGGCTATGTAACGGATAACCCCTGGATCCGTGGCTTCACTGCCGAAAACATCGGGCATATTTTGTCGACACCCTACTTTGCGAATTATTCCCCGGTCCACCTGTTGTCTTATATGCTGGATCATGGCTTTGCCGGTCTGGATCCATACACCTTTCACCTGTCGAGCAATATCTGGGCAGGCATCGCATCGGGCCTGGTATACCTGGTCGCGCTGGCGGTGACCCGACGACAGGTTCCCGCGATGGTGGCCGCAACGCTTTTTGCAGTTCACCCGGTACACGTGGAAGCAGTCGCCTGGATATCCAGCCGGAAGGACCTGGTGGCAACTGTCTTTGCGCTTCCTTCATTTCTTGCCTACCTGAAATACAGGCAGCAGCAATCCACGAAGTGGCTGGTGGTATCTGTCCTGTTATTTGCCATGGCTGTGGCAGGCAAACTTTCCGTGGCAACATTTCCTGCCGTTTTCTTCGCCTGGGACGTGTTTGTAGAAAAACGCCCATTGGCCAAATCCCTCCTCGATAAGATCCCATTCATCGCCATTGCATTTGCAGTCGCGCTGGCCGCCACTTCCGCACAACCGTCCATGGGCAATACGCCGGATCCCTGGGTGCTTACCGTAGCGCTGGGACAAAATATCTGGCTGCTGAGCGGATTTGCTGAATATGTATTATACCGCATGCCGCCGGACAGTGGCGGGATAATCCTCACAATCGCGGGAACACTGGTGCTTGCTGCACTTATCGCCGGACCGTATTTCATCCGCAATAAATATCCAAAAACAGCTGTGCTGGCCTACTGGATCCTGTTCGCATTCATCCCCGCACAGGTGCTTTCATTTACACACCCCGTCACCGACCGCTATGTTTTTTTCCCGTCTGTTGCCGCAATGATACTGCTGGGATGGGGTTTACATGAAATGAGTGCCCGACTTGGAGCGTACCGCGTGCATGCAGTTGCAGCCGTCACGGCTGTGCTGGCACTGCTCTGGGCCCGCAATACGCTGCTGTACCTGGGTGAATGGCAGGACCCGAAATCTGTGTGGTATGCAGCCACGGGGAAAAGCAGCGACCCTGCAGTATTTCAGAACCTCGGCACATTCTACCTGGGTAAGGTGGACCGAATTACAGCCGCGCAGGGAGGCCGCCAGCAGCTCGGCGACGACATCCGTGAGCTGGCGGGGGATATCTGGGTACAGGATGCACGACTGGGAACGATGACCGCTTTATGGAGCCAGGGCCAGTATGCATCAGCAGAAACGACCGAGTTTGCAAATGTGCTTAGGGATCGTGCGTGGGAAGCATTCGAATTGTCATTGGCCAGGAAAGAGAACCGCGTGATGCCAGGCCTGTTCTATAATCGTGGATTGATACTTCTGCACCGGAATGACCTCGCAGGTGCGGAAAAAGAATTTCACCTGGCGCTGGATGAGGCAGCACGGGAAACCTTTGCACCCGTTCGTGAACAGTTGACTGTGTACTGCCATTACGACCTCGGCCTGATCGCATGGCGACGGCAGGATTTTCCCGAAGCACTCAAATGGTTTCGCTTGGCTGAAGACGAGCAATACCGGTTTGGCGGGAACTGGATCCCGGACCTTTCTTCGAACCGCCAGCGACTCGAAAAAATAGTGGGTGCACAGCCTGCGCAGTAAGGATTTGCGCTGTCGCTATTCAATTAATAAATTATCTTGTAATCAGTACCAAACCTGCTGTTGTGGCCACCCGGAAAGCAAAACAAAAAAAACATTCCCAGGTAATTTCAGTGCCGTCTGAGAAAAAGCCGGCAGGTGCTCATCCGCGTAAAAAGCACCCCGGCGGATCATTGTTCCCGGGTTCTGTCCTCGAACATACCGTGGTCTTTATCTTGCTTGTGATCGCAACAGCTGTGTTGTATGCACCAGCCCTTGGCCTTGGCTTTTTCCGCATCGATGACCAGCAATATGTCGTGAACAATCCCTGGATACAGGGGTTCACGGCCGATAACCTGCGATATATCTTTACCACTCCCTATTTCGTCAATTTCTCGCCGCTGCACCTGCTGTCATACATGATCGATTTCGGATTTAATGGTGCTGATCCCTATGTATTCCACCTTTCCAGTAATATATGGGCAGGGATTGTCGCAGGACTCGTTTACCTGACATCGCTGGCGCTTACCCAAAAAAAGATGCTGTCCATCGCAGCTGCCATCCTGTTCGTGGTGCACCCCGCGCATGTTGAAGCCGTTGCGTGGATTTCCAGCAGGAAAGACCTTGTGGCCGCCGCTTT
>DASUVB010000165.1:0-3217 GCA_036373835.1 Flavisolibacter sp.
GTTCTGGCAGCACTTTCAGCCTTTTTTTCAATGGTACATGGTTTGACGAACAGCTGAAAACATCAGCTATGACGGTCATCAGATTCAAACAGAAGCCCCTCCATGCATTTAACAAATCCATGGACGACTTTCCTGCAACCACCGCGTCTTTATACAGGAACAGGTCGTATCACGGATCCGCCCAAAGTGTACCGGTAAATATCTCGGAAACGGAGCAGGCCTACATCCTCGAAGTTTTTGCACCGGGTATGCAGAAAGATGAATTCCGGATCAGTTTCGACAAAAATGTTCTGACAGTTTCAGGAGATAAAAAACCAGCAACGACAACATTTGTCAGGAAGGAATATACTCCGGAATCTTTCAGCCGCTCTTTTACCGTGGATGAACACATCGACTCAGATGCAATTGCTGCAGAATATGTTAATGGTGTTCTGACATTAAACCTTCCGAAGAAGCTGGAAGTCAAAGAAGCAGCTAAACGAATTACGATTCAATAACTATAGATAAACGTTTTCTCATAAGCAGTTGGTTTTGGTTTACGGGCTCTGTTTCTACAGAGCCCTTCCTTTTAATTAACCATTCCGCAGGAGCATTTGATTCCGGACGCCGCAGAATTAACAGGGCTTTTTATTTTTCCGCACTATTTGGAAGCAGCAGCGCAGGGTTGTTTTCTGCGTGTATCGATCAGGTACTGGATCTTCCAGTTTCCACCAATCCGGACGAGCTGGAAAGAATTGACCCCGCAATGACTGAAGGTATCACCGATAAAAAACGCGTAGGGCGTCCACACCATCGCAAGGTCGCCGTCAACCTTCACCGTTTCAAACTGGATACGCTCATCCAGCATGGCGGGGTGCGGGCGTGCAACAGCAACCAGAAAGGAATCGAGGACCTCTGAACGTACCCGCACATTTCCATCACGGGTCCTGGCAACGGTCTGCAGAATGGCATCCGGCGTAAAGCTGGTCCTGATGAGGGACGTATCGGATTTGCGCATGCCCTGGAACAGGTTATTAATCACTTCGCGGATGGCGTCCTGCTCATTCTGGGCGGTTGCAGCGGTGGTCGCAAATAGTGTTAAGATTGTGAAAATCAGTCTCATTTAAGTAAGTATATACAATTATGGATAGAAAATTGCCGTCTTAAAATAAACGAATAAACACATGAAAAGCCTTTCTTTTTTACCGGTGGTGGTGGCAGTCGTTCTGGCTGTAGCCTTTACCAGCTGTACCACGGTGCAGCCGGGGGGCGATGAATATTATGAAAGGGGCACGACCTATGCTCCCCAGCGGATCTATGTCGATGACCCATACCAGGGCACCGTGGTACTGGAAAGAGACCCGGTAACCGGCAGGTATTACCAGGTGAGCCCATATCCCTACAATGCGTACAGCCGTTACAATACATGGGACAGCAGGTACCGCGACCGATACTACGACCGTTATCGCACGCAACGACCCGTTTACCAGCAACAGCGCCCGCAGCCTACCGAGCAGCAGATCAGGGACCGTGAAAAGAGCCGCGAGGAAGCACGCAAAAAAGTCCTGGGAGGATAATAACATTAAAAACGTGAGAGATCTCTCACGTTTTTTTATTGCCTGAAAATAAAATTGTTACTGGCGCCCGTCTTTTTTGTCCATCTGGTTCCCGATAATAGCGCCCGCACCGGCGCCTACAACGCCACCCACGATGGCTCCGGCTGCTCGGTTATCCTTGTTGACGACAGCCCCGGTAGCTGCTCCAACTGCGCCACCGATAACAGCACCTTTGGCAGTTTTGCTCCACCCCTTCTTTTCAGTTGTTGTTCCATTGCCTGCTCCAGCAGTCCCATCGCCCTGCGTTGTGGTCGCACCTGTTGTGTTGCTTTTTGAATCATCAGCAGATGCCTGACGCGTATTGGTTGCAGAAGTTTTTTTCTTTGGAGTTGTGGCCATCCGGTTCTCGCCAGCTGCTCCCTCCTGCCGGATCTCTTCGCTTTTCCAACCGTCAGGATTTGGATTTTCTGTAGCCGGTTCTGTTACGGGTTCAGCCACCTTTGGGCTTGTATTGCAGGCCATGAACAGCAGGGCCGCGACAATTACGGTAGTTTTCATAGTCGTTAAATTGTCATTGAAACTACACTGCCTTCGAAGAGAATAAAAACTTTACGGGTGGATGTTCCAGTCAATAAGAAGTGAACCGCTGATCCGGTAGGGTGAACTACTTATCGCGTCTACTGGTGTCCGTTAGCGGATGTACCCCAGGATCTTCAGCATACTTTGCGCGGTCTGTTCTTTCGCGTAGACCCAGTCTGTCAGCTTGCCGTTCTTATCGTATTCGACAATAATATGCTTTGGAGACGGGATCAGGCAGTGCTTGATGCCGCCATAGCCGCTGATCTGGTCCTGGTACGCGCCGGTATGAAAGAAACCAACGTACAGTGGCTCTTCCCCATTCGCCTTGGGCAGGAACACTTCATTGATATGCTCTTCAGAATCGTAATAGTCATGGCTGTCGCACGTGATGCCGCCCAGCACCACCCGCTGGTAATCCTGGTCCCACTTGTTGATAGGGAGCATCAGGAATTTCTCGCCGATACCCCAGGTATCGGGCAACGTGGTGATGAACGAGGAATCGATCATGTACCACATTTCACGGTCATTCTGTGCTTTCTGGCCAATAACGCTGTAGATATGCGCCATGCTTTCGCCAACGGTGTAGCTGCCAAATTCCGTGAAAATGTGCGGCATCGGGACCTTGTTGCGCTTGCACGCCGCCTTGATATTCCCCACGATCTCGGTGATCATGAACTGGTAGTCATATTCAAAGCCCAGGGAATGCTTGATCGGGAACCCACCGCCGATATTCAGTGAATCCAGCTCCGGACAAATTTTCTTCAGCTGGCAGTACAGGTTGATGATCTTGTTGAGTTCTGACCAGTAATAAATATCGTCCTTGATGCCCTTGTTCAGGAAGATGTGCAGCATCTTGAGCTGGAACTTGTCCTCGTACCCCTCGATGTTGTCTACGTAAAACTCCAGGATGTCCTTGGCACGGATACCGAGCCGTGACGTGTAAAAAGGAAAGGTGGGCTCTTCTTCAGCGGCGACGCGGATACCGAGCTTAAAAGGCTGTTTCACCGAGCGACGGTAGGCCTGCAGCTCCTCCTTGTTATCCAGAATGGGAATGACGTTCCTGAATCCCCCGTTGATCAGCTGGGCGATCCGGCGGGTATATC
>DASUVB010000166.1:0-2521 GCA_036373835.1 Flavisolibacter sp.
GGCTGAAAGATATGCACGGCGTGGTGGTAACGAAGCAGCAATAAAGGAGGGATTGCCATATTTCGACAGGCTCAATATGACAATCCCTGCCTCATTTATTTACGCATCTTTTTCTTCAGGTTCTCATCGATCGCGTCCAGGAATTCCTCGGTGTAGAGGTAATCTTTCCCATGCTCGGCTTTTGATTTGATCGTCAGCGCCAGGTCCTTGGTCATCTTGCCGCTTTCAACGGTTTCGATACAGACCGCTTCAAGGGCTTCACAGAAATCGATCAGCTCCTGGTTGTTGTCCAGCTTACCCCGGAATGCCAGGCCGCGTGTCCACGCGAAAATAGAGGCGATAGGATTGGTGCTGGTGGGGTTGCCTTTCTGGTGCTCGCGGTAGTGGCGCGTCACGGTGCCATGCGCAGCTTCGGCTTCCATCGTCTGCCCGTCCGGTGTCACCAGCACTGAGGTCATCAGACCCAGTGAACCAAAGCCCTGTGCCACGGAGTCGCTCTGCACATCACCGTCGTAGTTCTTGCACGCCCATACAAAGCCACCGTTCCATTTCATCGCGGAGGCTACCATGTCATCGATCAGCCGGTGTTCGTAGGTGATACCCGCCGCCTCGAACTGCTGTTTGAATTCAATATTGTAGATCTCTTCGAAAATATCCTTAAAGCGACCATCATATTTTTTCAGGATCGTATTCTTGGTGCTCATGTAGAGCGGCCATCCTTTCTGCAACGCCATATTCATGCAGCTCCTTGCGAAACCGCGGATGCTTTCATCCGTGTTGTACATCGCCAGCGCCACACCGCCTTCACCCGTGTAATTGTACACTTCATATTCCTGCTTTTCACCACCGTCGCTTTCAAAGGTGATCGTGAGCTTTCCCTTGCCTTTTACCACGAAATCAGTAGCCCGGTACTGGTCGCCAAAAGCGTGGCGGCCTACCACGATCGGGCGGTCCCACGTGGTTACCAGGCGGGGAATGTTTTTGATCACGATGGGCTCGCGGAATACGGTTCCGTCCAGGATATTCCGGATGGTGCCGTTTGGAGATTTCCACATCTGTTTCAGGCTGAATTCTTTTACCCTGGCCTCATCCGGGGTGATGGTGGCGCATTTGATGCCGACACCGTGCTGCCGGATGGCATTGGCCGCGTCTATGGTTACCTGGTCGTTGGTCTGGTCACGGTACTCGATACCGAGGTCATAATATTTAATGTCCACATCGAGGTACGGAAGTATCAGTTTGTCCTTGATAAACTTCCAGATAATTCTGGTCATTTCATCGCCATCAAGCTCCACTACAGGGTTGGCGACCTTGATCTTTTTATTCATTTCAGCAATGTTTGGTGATACCGGTAACACACCGGGACCGCAAAACTAAGGCAAAGGCGGTTATCGCATGAAATTGACGTAACTTGCGATTGTTCCGTCCCTGCGAAACGTTTGTCCACCATTCCTGAAAAACGTTGCAGATGGAAAATGTCCTTCCTTTTTATCAATTCCTGTACAAGTTTGTCGACCTATCGGAAGATGAATTCAGAGAGATTATTTTGCCTTACATAGAGGTCCGCCATTTCAAGAAAAAGGAAGTCATTTCTCAGAATGACGTGGTCGAAGACTATTTTAATTACGTTATCAAGGGCCTGGTCCGCAAGTATTACCAGCGGCGACACGAGGAGATCAATACACAGATCGCCACCGAAGGACACATCATTCACTCGCAGGAAAGCTTTCACAGCCGAACGCCTTCCGAATACTGCGTCGAAGCTGTGGAACCCTGTACGCTGGTGTCGATCACGTATGACAACCTGGAAAAGATCTACTCCAGCAGCTGCAAAATGGAACGGCTCGGCAGGCTCGTCATCACATTCTCCATGGTGATCAAGGACCGCTGGCAGATGAACCTCATCAAGCACACCCCGCGTGAAAGGTTTCTTGATTTTATTCACAAGAATCCCGAACTGCTGCAAAGGGTGCCGCAGAAATACCTCGCTTCGTACCTCCACATTCAGCCGGAGACCTTCAGCCGTTTCAAGCATATGCTGAAGGAAAAGCGCCGCTGAACCCGCTGCGCCCGGACAGGCCTGATTTCCCGCCGGTATCGGTATGTTATTTGTTCCCGTGTTGGTTCAACAACTTATATCATATGAACCGGACATTAGTGGAAAGGCGTGAAGCGACCGCCACAGGGGAACAGCGTGTGGGCATCAACAGCTGGATGGTAGCCCCGGGCGTGTGGCGGCTGAAAGATCTGTTTGTCAACGTGCACATCATCCAGAACACCGAAGGAACGGAATGGGTTCTTGTGGATACAGGACTGGCATCCACCGCCGCGAAGATCCGCAACCTGGCACAGGAGATCTTTGGCAGCAGGGGCAGCGCGCCAAAGGCGATCATTATGACGCATGGTCATTTCGACCACAGGGGATCGCTTCTGGAACTTGCCGATGCATGGGGCGTCCCGGTTTATTGCCATCATATGGAGAAACCTTTTCTTACGGGGCTGGCTTCCTATCCGCCGGCTG
>DASUVB010000167.1:0-4969 GCA_036373835.1 Flavisolibacter sp.
CGGCCAGGCAGCAGGAGGCACGCATACCTTTATAGAGTCCGGCCACGGACCCGCCATACCTGTCGAACAGTCAGTGAAACCGCCGACCGCACCGGACGGGGGTGCCTCCCTCCCGGAACTTTCCGGTTATACGGACAACACGGTATTTGAACTGGCGCCCCGCCGGAAGTATTCCAAGTCGGGACTCAGCGAGGACATGGCCTCGCGGATCCACCGGGAACTGGGCATCCTGATGGAAACAGAAAAACTATACACAGAAAGCGAACTGTCGCTCGCGGACCTGGCAACAAAACTGTCGGTGCATCCCAACTACCTTTCGCAGGTGATCAATGAAAAGGAAGGCCGGAACTTTTACGACTACATCAACACCCTGCGGATTGAGGCCTTCAAAAAACTGGTGACAAAGCCCGGAAGCCAGAAATACACGATCCTGTCACTGGCCTACGACTGCGGGTTCAATTCCAAATCCTCCTTCAACCGCTTTTTCAAAAAAATCACCGGCCAGTCCCCATCCGAGTACATCGACAGCCTGGCCCTTTCCGAAGCTGTCTGACCGCTACGGCATTCCCCGGGGTGCCACTTTACACGAACGGAAGTCTCCCGCACGCACGCAACAATTGGATAACAATAAGTTAGGATTAAGCTGGTACCACCTTGCAAGCGCGGGCGACCCGCATGCACGCCGTCGTCACATTTGCATTCAAAATCAACAAAATGAAAAAGAAAATCATGATCGCGGCGGTGGCCATTCTGACACTTGCCGCCAGTACAGGATGTAAGAAGGAATTCAATCCTTCCGATCCCGGCGCCCTGGTTCCCAAAACAGTTGACCAGGACCCCTCCATTCCTTCCATTGCCGTGAACAACTCGCTGCTGCACGCGGAAGCATTCGGCAACCCGGCCGACCCCATGGTGGTATACCTGCATGGCGGCCCTGGCTCGGACTACAGGAACGCAATGCAAATCAAGCAGCTGGTTCAAAACAGCTATTACGTCGTCTTTTACGACCAGCGGGGCTGTGGTTTATCAAGGCGCTACGACCCGGACATCTATTCCAGCCAGTTGATGTTCGACGACCTGACAGCTGTGATTGACCATTACCGCACGTCGGCGACACAGAAGATCTTCCTGTTTGGTCATTCCTGGGGTGCGATGCTCGCTGCAGGGTACATCAATGCCTACCCGTCGCGGATCTCAGGAGCGATCCTTTCCGAGCCAGGAGGACTTGAATGGGAAAGTATAAAAGACTACCTGAAAAATTCCCGGAAGATAGAGCTGTTCAAAGAGGCGCTGAATGATGTCCTGTACATCGACCAGTTCTTCACCGGCAAGGAAAACCAGCACGAGATACTGGATTATAAGGTGGGTGTGCGTTCGGCTTATACCTATTCCCCGGGCAACCCTGAGGGCATCGAAGGACCCAGTCCCTTCTGGAGACACGGGGCAGCCATTCTTTCCGGGCTGATGGACCTGGGCGAAAAACAGGGACTGGATTATACGACGAACCTGCACCAGTACCAGACCAAAGTATTATTGCTTTATGGGGAGAAGAACACCGCCTATCCGGACCAGCATGCCCAGAAGCAGGCAGCTTATTTTCCGAATGCACAGGTTCACAAGATCATGGGTACGGGCCATGAAATGATCTATTTCAAATGGGATAGTGTGTATTCTGTTGTGCTTCCTTACCTCGATTCGCTGAGATAACCCACAAATATTAACCAGCACCAAATAACTAATAAATATTCACCAGCCTCCATAACAGGCATAAAATCAAAACAATGAAAAAAATATTTTTTGCAACGATAGCGCTCTTTATTTTATCAAACCACGGTTTTAGCCAGCTGAACTGGCGCGCCCTGCAAAACGGTCAGTCGCATATGATCCAGGTCCATGCAGGATTGGATTATTCGACTTCCCTGGGCATCGGGTATGCCTTCCGCCTGCCTGTAAATTTCCCGGTAGTTGCACAGGCCGACTATTCATTTCCTGCCGGGGAGAACGTCCTGGACGATTTCAAGACCCGCCTGGGTGCCCAGGCCGAGGTGCTGCATGTTGGTAATTTCTCCGCCGCGGTAAGTGCCTACGGGGTATTCCGGCGGTTTGAAAACCAGACCGCCCGGATTGTCAATTTCGGAAGCTCTTTTTCGTCGGTTGTCGGGTATTTCAAACGTGGATGGCATGCAGCGGCACAGGTGGGCTTCGACAAGGCGATCACCAGCCAGGTTAAGCACAGCAAGTGGATGCATGAGAATTACCCGGGCATACAGGACGGGTGGTATATTCCTACCGGTGGCAATTTTACGTACGGCGTCCAGACAGGCGTGTCAATGGGAACGCATGATGTGACGGTTAAAGCCGGGCGGGTGTTGACGCAGGATTTCAAGACGGCCCCGTTCATTCCATATTACGTGCAGGTAGGCTACCAGAAAAGGTTTTAGCACATGCGCGGCGGGGAGAAGAACACCCTCCCCTGCTGGCGCCTGGAAGGGTGTTGCAAAAACCAAAACTAACTGCGAAACGAGAAGAACTAATGTTGATGCCTGCATTATCCTGCAAAGCAATAAGAGCATCCTTTTTCCTGTGCCCTGTTGATGGCCCAGATCCCCGCGGGAACGATCTTGATGCCGGGGAGTACACCACTAACCCAGTCCTTCTTGACCTCAACCGGGTCAAGATCCATGGATTGCGCGACAACGCCGCTGTACACCGTCAGGGCCATATCGCACACACAGAACAGAACACCGCTGTCCTGGAGTTCGTTGATCCCGATGGGAACCACGCCAACGCCGGGGATGTTGAAATCGCCCTGCTTCGGCTTCCAGAACGGGTTGCGCGTGGAAGGCTTGCGGGTCTTGGGATCATCGGCTTTGAATACTTCGCCGAATTTGTACTTTGCCCACAGCCGGTCGTCCATCGCGTATGGAATGGCGGTATGGCGGAGCACAACCACGATGCTGCAGTCCTTTTCCGGTGTGCCCGTAGCTGCATTGGTGGCAAGAAAAATGCGGGGCCATGCGAACGGGAATATTTCATTCGGCTGCGGTACATCAAACACGACGCGGTGCTTACCCCGGATCTGCAGGAACCAGTCTTCCGGGTTGTCGGTACCCGCTGTAAATTTTTCGCCTGCGATGGCATTGAGCGGCGACATGATGGTTGTCAGGCCGATGGCGGCTGCACCGGTAGCAATGGTACCCAGGAACTGTCGGCGTGAGTTGTTGTTGTCCATGAACATTTTTTAAGCGATGAATGAATATGCATACCCGGGATACGGTGCAGGCGCAGAACGGGGTGCAATTTCATTTCATTTAATGCTGTAAAACGGGAGAACTTCCCAGTGGCAGTGATTGTTTTTCAAACGGGGGTGGTCAAAGGGTGATGTTGTGAAGAACGACAACGCGAATGATGCAATCGCAGAATTATCTACCTTGGCGAAAATCGATTACATGACCGGTCAGGAGACCCTGCTGCAACAAAGAGTACATACTTCACAACTGCTGGGAAAAAATAAATCGCTGGTGCTGCACGGGGGTGGCAATACTTCTGTCAAGATCACCGAAAAGAACCTGCTGGGCGAAGAAGAAGATATCCTGTATGTAAAAGGCAGCGGCTGGGATCTCGAAACCATTACGGAGGCCGGCTTCTCCCCGGTTCGTGCGGCACACCTGCGAAAGCTGGCCGAATTGCCGGACTTACCGGACAGTCAAATGGTCAACGAGATGGTTACGCATCTAACCCGGGCATCAGCGCCGGTACCATCGGTGGAGGCCATATTGCACGCCGTCATCCCCTATCGCTTCGTGGACCATACCCACGCAGACGCCGTGGTTGCGATATCCAACTCGGTCGATGGCGACCGCATTCTACGGGAACTGTATGGTGATGAGGTGATCTATATTCCGTACATCATGCCGGGCTTCGACCTGTCGCGATTGTGCGCCGCCCGGTTGAAAGAGGAACTGACGCCTGATAAAAAAGGGATCATTCTCCTGCACCATGGCATTTTCACCTTTGGCGATACCGCTGACATCTCGTATGACAGGATGATCTCCCTGGTGAAAAGAGCCGAAGATTACATTAAGGCGAACGCAAAGGTGCCGCAACCAACGTTACCGCCACTGCCGGAAAATGATGTTCATGCACTAGCAGCACTTCGCAGGGACATTTCAAATGCCGCGGGTTTCCCGGTGGTACTCCAGCAGGTCCTGGATCAAAAAACTTTTTTATTCTGCAACCGTCCCGGCGTGGCGGCGATTTCACAGCAGGGCCCCGCTACGCCGGACCACGTGATCCGTACCAAGCGTCTGCCGATGGTTGGCCGCAACGTGGAGCAATATGTATCGGGGTACAGGAAATATTTTGAAGAAAATGAACCTGCCGCACGTGATCGCAAGCAGATCCTGGACCCTGCGCCACGGGTGATCCTGGATCCCGTGTTGGGTATGTGCACGGCAGGAAAGACTGCAAAGGACGCAGCCATCGTTGCCGATATCTATGATCATACCATCGATATTATCCAGTGGGCTGAAGCTCTCGGCGGATACAGGGCGCTTCCGGCAAAAGACATATTTGATGTGGAGTATTGGGAGCTGGAACAGGCGAAGCTGAAAAAAACAGGATCCCTTCCACTGTTCACTGGCGAGGTCGCGCTGGTCACCGGTGCTGCGTCGGGCATCGGCAAAGCGTGCGCGGAGGCGTTGCTGAAAAACGGGGCTGCGGTTATTGGTCTCGACATCCAGGACTCCGTGGAAAGTCTTTTCGATCGTCCGGATTACAAGGGTATCCGCTGCGACCTCGCAAGATCATCAGAACTCGCTGCAGTCATCGAGGATGCAGCCGGCAAATTCGGAGGCATTGACATGCTGGTGCTGAATGCAGGCATTTTCCCGAAAAGCAGCCGGATCGAGTCCCTGGATGCAGCCGAATGGCAACGCGTGATGTCCGTAAATCTTGACGCCAATATGCT
>DASUVB010000168.1:0-2418 GCA_036373835.1 Flavisolibacter sp.
ATTGAACAGCTGTTGCAACAGACCAGCGGCCTCGATTTCGTGGAAGACTATCGCAAATCCAGCGACGTCACGCGTATGCTGTTCCAGGAGGGTGATATGGCCGGGTATGCCATGAAGCGGCCACTGAAGCATGCGCCCGGAACCGTCTTTAATTATTCGGGCGGGAATACAAATCTCCTGTCTTACCTCGTGCGTCGCACCGCCGGCAGCGCTTATCACAGGTTCCCGTACGAGCAGCTTTTTCACCGTATCGGTATGTACCATGCCTTCTTTGAACCTGATGCATCCGGCACCTATGTTGGTTCTTCATACATCTATGCAACTGCCAGGGATTACGCCCGTTTTGGGTGGCTTTATGCCAACGATGGCGTGTGGAATGGCACAAGGGTGCTTCCGGAAGGTTGGGTGCGGCGTTCGGCAACTTCGCCGGCAGCTAACAAAACAGGCAATTACGGGTTCCAGTTCTGGCTGAATGGCAGGGACCCTGAACATCCCGGGGCATTGGAATTTCCCGGCGTGCCGGCTGATATGTTTTATGCCGACGGCTTTGGTGGACAACGCATCTATATTATACCATCCATGAAGCTGGTGCTGGTACGACTTGGATTGAAGCTGTTTGACGAACACGCCTTCCTCAAACGGTTTCTCCTTGCATTTGAAAAGGGCGGAACCAATAAACCGCTATCTTCGCACCCGCTATGACACAGGAACAATTGAAAGATATGAGGGACCGCGTGGTTGTCCTGAGGAGGTTTCTTTGACGTCGATAACCGCCGTGATAAGATAGAACAGGATAAGCAACTATCACTTGCACCGGGCTTCTGGGATGACAACCAGCGCGCCACATCCATCCTCAAGGAGATCAAGCTGAATGAATACTGGACAGGGCTGTACCACCAGGTGGAAACAGCCGTGGAAGATTTTACCGTGCTTTTCGAGTTCTGGAAAGAAGGAGAAGGCTCGGAAGACGATGTGCGCCAGGCTTACGAAAAGGCTATTGGCGAAATAGAAGATGCCGAATTCAAAAGCACACTGAACCAGCCCGAGGATGAACTGCCTGCGGTACTCCAGATCAATTCGGGAGCGGGCGGAACTGAAAGCCAGGATTGGGCGGAGATGCTCGCCAGGATGTACCGCATGTACGGGGAGAAGCAGGGTTGGAAAGTGACGGAGCTCGACTGGGTGTGGGGCGATGGCGCGGGTATCAAAACGTGCACGCTGCAATTCGATGGTCCTTTTGCATATGGCTTTCTCAAAGCAGAATCGGGTGTGCATCGCCTGGTTCGTATTTCACCCTTCGACAGTAATGCACGCAGGCATACTTCCTTTGCATCCGTTTTTGTATACCCCCTGGTGGATGACACGATCAATATCGAAGTAAAAGACAGTGAAGTGAAAATGGAAACCGCACGCAGTGGTGGCGCCGGTGGCCAGAACGTAAACAAGGTGGAAACGAAGGTAATGCTCACCCACCTGCCCACGGGGATCGTGGTGGTGTGCCAGACCGAGCGTTCGCAGCTGGGGAACCGGGAAAAAGCAATGCAAATGCTTAAAAGCCGGCTTTACGAAGAAGAATTGCGAAAGCGCGAAGAATTGAAAAATGCGACGAATGCCTCGAAGCGCAAAATCGAATGGGGCAGCCAGATCCGCAGCTATGTTTTCCACCCGTATAAAATGATCAAAGATCACAGGACTGATTACGAAGTCGGAAATGTAGGACCTGTTATGGATGGTGACCTGGATGGCTTTATCAAGGCCTACCTGATGATGGAAAAGGAAGACAGCGTGGCGTAGGATCAGAGTTGCTGGTTGCAGGTTGCTGGCTGCTTGTTTCGTGCAACCTTAAACCTTTAACTTTTAACGTTAACCTCAAACCTTTTAAGAACATATGAACACAGGATACTTTTCATACCCCATGCCCGTAAATGAACCGGTGCACACATATGCGCCGGGAACACCGGAAAGGACAGCGTTGAAAAAAACTTTACAGGAGCTTAAATCACAGCAGGCCGACATCCCGATGTATATCGGCGGAGACGAAGTGCGAACAGGGAAATTGCAGGCCATCCATCCGCCGCATGAGAAGGCGCACACGCTTGGACATTTTCATGCCGGCGACGAATCACACGTTCGCCAGGCGATCGACGCGGCCCTCGCTGCGCGCGAGGCGTGGAGCCAGGTAACCTGGGAAAACCGCGCAAATATCTTCCTGCGCGCGGCCGACCTCATGGCAACCAAATACCGGTTCCTGATGAACGGTACCACCATGCTCGGCCAGAGCAAGAATGCTTTCCAGGCAGAAATTGACAGCGCCTGTGAACTGATCGACTTCCTCCGTTTCAATGTGCATTTCCTGAGCGAGATCTACAAACAGCAACCGATCAGTGCAACAGGTATGCATAACCGAATGGAATATCG
>DASUVB010000169.1:0-5216 GCA_036373835.1 Flavisolibacter sp.
GGGTGCACCCTCGGTGCTGCGTGGCGTAAAGCTGTACATGTTTTTCGGAAAAGAAGGATGCCCGAATATCTGGAAGGGCTTTTCCGTTCCCCTTCCTTCGCTCACCACCGTTCCTTCAAAAAAGCACGTGGATGGATACCAGTACACGGATTCGATACCGGGAAGATTTGGGGATGGCTTGACCGGAAGCACATACTTGCTGCTGTGCGTATAATTTGCATTTTTAATAATGGTCAGGCTGAACCCCGCGGGAAGTTTTGTTTGCATCTGGTCCTTGTCGTACACAACGGGATTGGTGGCTTTCACCCATCCTTCACCCAGCAGCATTTTGGCATATTCGCCAATGGTCATCCCGTAAACGACCGGGATGGGCTGCATGCCCACGAAGGTTTTGAATTTAGGATCGAGGACAGGACCGTCCACGTAAAACCCATTTGGATTCGGACGGTCAAGGATCACCATGGGAATATTATTCTCAATGGCCGCTTCCATATAGTACTGCATGGAAGAGATATAGGTATAAAACCGCGCCCCTACATCCTGGATATCGTAGACCATGATGTCAATGTCTTTCAGGTCCTCCGGGGACGGTTTGTTCTTCTTCCCGTACAGCGAGACGACAGGTATGCCCGTGGCGGGGTCAGTTACGGTTTCGATCTTTGCACCGTCGGGTGCATTTCCCCGGAAGCCATGCTCGGGACCAAAGATCACGCGTATGCTGATACCGGCATTTTTCAGGACATCAACCAGGTGCATGCTGTGTACGGAAGATGTGTGGTTGGCAAAAACCGCTACCCGTTTGCCCATCAGCAGCGGAATGTATTCATGCAGTCGCTCTGCGCCCGGTGCTATGCCGGTTGCGGATTCACTGTGGCCTGCCTGTGTGGCAGCCGATGCCTTTTGGTGCTGCTTCTGGGCCGAACAGCCTGAAGCTGCGAGAAAAATTATTGTTAACAGTAGGAGAAATCCTGGTTTCATGGATTTCAAATTACGCCAAAATTAGCTTCATAAATGTGAAAGATTAGTACCTTGCCGGCGCAGTCATTCTCCTGTTTGCCCCACCTGGTTTCACAGTTGATACAGCTGTCAAATTCAAATAAAACAAACAATATGCAACAAGCGCAAAATGGCGATAAGGTAAAAGTGCATTATCACGGAAAGCTTCGCACAGGTGAGACTTTTGACAGCTCACAGGGAAGGGAGCCACTGGAGTTCACTGTTGGCACCGGCCAGGTGATCAGGGGCTTCGACGACGGCGTGCGTGGCATGCAGGTCGGCGACAAGAAAACAGTGGAGATCCCTGTTGGTGACGCATACGGTGAGAAAAGCAGTGAGATGATCATTGAATTCCCCAAAAACCAGTTCCCCGAAGATATGAAGCCCGAGCAGGGCATGCAGCTGATGATGCACAACGGTGAGGGACAGCAGTTCCCGGTGCGCGTTACAGAGGTCAGGGAAGAAACTGTGATCCTGGACGCCAATCATCCACTCGCGGGGGAAGACCTGATCTTCGATATCGAGCTTGTCGAGATTGTTCCGTCTTCACGGATCATTCTGCCGGGAAGATAACAGGCGCCCTGCGGACGCCTGTTCATCATAATATTACGCTACTACTGCCCTGCGCCGGTTGAAATACCAGCCGAGCCAGGCGCCGCAGATACCCCATATCACAATAGCATCCACGAGGTACCCGGTGATGCTGCTCCATGGCATCTGGAACCAGATACGGTCCGTGTAGGGCACCCACAGGAAAGTAAACAGGCCCACGGATACAGATCCGGCGATCCACCTGACGAATGTGGGGTTGCCGCCCCGTGTCAGGATATAGATGAGCATGAATACAAGGAACAGGTCCACCAGGAAACCGCGGAACATGGACCGCGGCATGCTGCTG
The DNA here is from genome assembly GCA_036373835.1 of Flavisolibacter sp. Classification (GTDB taxonomy): domain Bacteria; phylum Bacteroidota; class Bacteroidia; order Chitinophagales; family Chitinophagaceae; genus Flavisolibacter. The sequence continues at coordinate 1,895 of DASUVB010000169.1, forward strand.
TCATAGCTCTTAATGTACGTGACGGAAGCAATTGGCTTTCCTTTCATCTCTTCTTCATGTTTTTCCATCTCTTCACTGCTCGCATCCGGGGCTGGTCTCGGAATCAGATAGGTGCCATCTTCCTTAAAGTAACCGGAAAGGCTTTGCATGATCTCGTCCTGTTGCGGCGCGTATTGCATTTCGCCATTGTGTACTCCTGAAAAAGCCCAGGAAAGGAATTGCAGCACGAAGACGATGATGCCGCCAACCAGGGAAGCAATGAGTCGATTTTTCATTATAGTCAGTTTTGGTTGTCCTAAATTATAATTGTTTTTTGTCGCAACAAAGCGACATAGACTCCTGTCGTTCAAATCAGCATATTTTTGGTCATGTTTTCGAATTATTCCTTTACCGCCGCCGAACGCTTCATGCGTTATGTGCAGGTCGATACGCAAAGTGATCCGTTGTCGCAGACGCAACCCAGCACGGAGAAGCAAAAGGACCTGTCGCGCATGCTGGTCAGCGAGCTGCAGGAGATGGGCGTTACAGACGCCGACCTTGATGAACACGGTTATGTATATGCGACGATTCCCGCCAATACCAATCGCGAAGTACCCGTCATCTGCTTCTGCGCGCACGTGGACACGGCGCCTGACGCCAGCGGAGCGGGTGTGAAGCCAATACTGCACCGGGATTACCAGGGTAAGGACATTGTACTGCCTGATGATGCCACGCAGGTTATCAGTACGGCTGATTTTCCATACCTCGACAGGCTGAAGGGACACGACATTATTACCGCCAGCGGAACCACGCTGCTTGGATCGGACGACAAGGCGGGTGTTGCAGAGATCATGGATGCGGCTCATTTCTTTATGACCCACCCGGAGGTGAAGCATGGCGCGATCCGGATCCTTTTTACGCCCGATGAGGAGATAGGACGCGGTACAGCAAAAGTGGATATGCAGCGGCTGGGTGCGCAGTTCGGGTATACGCTGGACGGGGGAGAGGCTGGCGCCCTGGAAGACGAAACGTTCAGCGCGGACGGCGTGCAGATCGTTATACACGGAGTGATCACCCATCCGGGCTATGCAAAAGGTAAAATGGTGAACGCGCTGAAGATCGCGGGAGAACTGCTGGCAGCCCTTCCTAAAAATGAACTGTCCCCGGAAAGCACCGACGGAAAGGAAGGATTTTTTCACCCGGTGCGCGTGGATGGCATCGCGGAAAAGGCAACCATTGATTTTATCGTGCGCGACTTTGTAACGGCGGGACTTCAAACGAAGGAAGAACGGCTCCGCGGCATTACGGAATCGGTGCTGGGCAATTACCCGTCAGCCTCCTTCGAATTCATTGTGACAGAACAGTACCGCAACATGAAGGAAATCCTGGACAGGCACCCCGAAGTAGTGGATTATGCACGTGAAGCCATCGGAAGGAGCGGTCTGCAGGTAAAAATGGAAAGCATACGGGGTGGTACAGATGGAAGCAAACTGTCGTTCATGGGCATGCCTTGTCCCAATTTATTCGCCGGGGAACAGGCGATCCACTCCAAAAAGGAATTCATCAGCGTGCAGGATATGAACAAGGCGGTGGAGACCATTGTGCACCTTGCGGGTATCTGGGAAGAAAAGAGTCCGGCGTAGAAAGTGCCAGATATATTTGAAACTTCCTGCAGATGGGCGGCCTGTTGACGGCAGGCATCGTATCTTTAACCGTCAACTAAAACCAGGCTTATGTTCTTTCTCCAGGCAGATACCAATCCCCTAGTTTCTTTTATTTCCAATTACTGGTGGCTGATCCTGCTGCTGCTCATTGTCTTCAGCGGGCTGTTTACGATCAACCAGGGCTATATTGGAGTGGTCACAATGTTCGGTAAGTACCGCAGGATCGTGCGACCCGGCCTGAACATCAAAATCCCGGTACTGGAACAGGTATTTAAAAAGATATCCTACCAGAACAGGTCCGTGGAACTCGAGTTCCAGGCCATCACCACCGACCAGGCGAACGTATATTTCAAATCCATGTTGCTTTATGCCGTGCAGAATGCCAACGAGGAAACGATCAAGAAGGTGGCCTTCAAATTCATCAGTGAAAGGGATATGATGTCGGCACTGATCCGGACGGTGGAAGGAACCATCCGCACTTATGTGGCTTCAAAGAGACAGGCAGAGATCCTTGGCCTCCGGAAGGAGATCGTAGAGTACGTAAAGGAGCAGGTGGACAATTCCCTCGAGGACTGGGGGTATCACCTGATCGACCTGCAGATCACGGACATCTCATTTGATAAAGTGATCCTCGAATCCATGAGCAAGGTGGTGGCCTCAAATAATCTCAAAGCGGCCGCTGAAAATGAAGGCCAGGCCCTGCTGATCACGAAGACCAAAGCTGCGGAGGCGGAAGGAAACTCCATCAAGATCGCGGCTGAAGCTGAACGCGAAGCAGCCCGGCTGCGCGGTCAGGGTGTTGCGCTGTTCCGCCAGGAAGTGGCACGCGGCATGACCGAGGCGGCTGAGCAGATGAAGCAGGCCAACCTCGACACCAACGTGATCCTGTTCAGCATGTGGACGGAGGCGATCAAGAATTTTGCGGAGTATGGCAAGGGTAACGTCATCTTCCTCGACGGAAGCGCGGATGGCATGGAGAACACCATGAAGCAGATCCAGGCGCTGATGGTCAAGCAGGCAGGAACAGCCTGATGTGCCCGGGTGGCTGTTAAATCTTCAGTAAAAAGAAGCCAGTACGTGTGCATTCATTCATGCACAAAATAATCACAGCGGTCTGACGTTATTCATTTCGTTACTACATTTACCGCTAAAAGTAAAATCACGTATGATTAACCTGCTACAGATTGTAGATACCACAACTGCTGCCACCAATACGGCTGCTGATTTCAACAAGGACGGAAGTATCAGCCTGATAGAATTGCTGCAACTCGGCGGATGGATCATGATCCCGCTGGCATTGCTGTTCGTCATCACCATATTTGTATTTTTTGAAAGATGGATCGCCATCCGCAGGGCCTCACGCATTGAAGGCAACTTCATGAACATCATACGCGATCATATTGTTACAGGGAACGTCAGTGCAGCCCGGAGCTTTGCCAAGAATACCAACAACCCGGTGGCACGCATGATCGACAAGGGTATCCAGCGCATTGGAAAGCCCATCGACAGTATTGAGAAGAGCATGGAGAATGTCGGGAAGCTGGAGCTTTACCACATGGAGCGCAACTTGTCCATCCTGTCACTGATCGCAGGTATCGCCCCCATGTTCGGGTTCCTGGGAACGATCATAGGGATGTTCCAGCTGTTCTACAGCCTGGCGGCCACCGGTGATTTTACCA
>DASUVB010000170.1:0-4210 GCA_036373835.1 Flavisolibacter sp.
CTCTGCGCGCAGCCATACGGCGGATGAGTATATTTTTATCAGCGAAATTGAGCAGGGCATCAATGACTATATCGCTATTCTAAAACAACTCGTATGAAGCTGTGGCAAAAGCAGGGAACAACCGTTTCCGAACTGGTAGAATCTTTCACGGTCGGTCGCGATAAGGAATTTGACCTGCTCCTTGCGAAGCATGATGTGCAGGGCTCCATTGCGCATGTAACGATGCTGGGGACCACCGGCCTGATGTCGAAGGAGGAATCACAACAAGCGGTCACGGCGCTGCGCGGCATCCTGCTTGAAATCGAATCAGGTACTTTCAAAATTAACGACGGCATCGAGGATGTTCATTCGCAGGTGGAATGGATGCTGACACAGCGCATCGGTGAAACCGGGAAGAAAATTCACAGCGGCAGGAGCCGGAACGACCAGGTAGCCGTTGATATCAAGCTGTTCCTGCGGGAACAGGTGCTCGACATCAAAGACGCGACGTCACAACTGTTCGAACTGCTCATCCGCCAGAGCAACCGTTACCGCGAGCACCTGATGCCCGGCTACACACACCTGCAGATCGCCATGCCCTCCTCGTTCGGCTTGTGGCTGGGTGCCTATGCCGAAAGCCTGGTGGACGACCTGGAAGTGCTGGCTGCCGCCTACAACGTGATCAACAAAAACCCGCTGGGAAGCGGCGCGGGTTATGGATCTTCCTTCCCGCTGGACCGCAGGCTTACAACGGAGCTGCTTCATTTCAGCACCATGAACTATAACGCGGTGTATGCGCAGATGACAAGGGGCAAAACAGAAAAAATAACGGCAATGGGACTGTCGTGCATTGCCGCGACGATGGGCAGGCTTGCCATGGACTGCTGCCTGTACATGGGCCAGAACTTTGGTTTTATTGCATTCCCGGACGAACTGACGACCGGGAGCAGCATCATGCCACACAAGAAAAACCCGGATGTATTTGAACTGATCCGTGCCAGGTGCAACCGCATACAATCTGTCCCGAATGAATTGTCGCTGCTGCTGGCCAACCTGCCTTCGGGCTACCACCGTGACCTGCAATTGACAAAAGAGATCCTGTTCCCCGCGATCGCGGACCTGCGTGCGTGCCTGCAGATGATGATGCTCATGCTGGAAAATATCAGTGTCACGGAAAACCTCCTGGAAGATGAAAAATACAAGTATGTTTTTACGGTGGAGGCGGTGAATGAACTGGTCAATAAGGGCGTGCCGTTCCGGGAAGCCTATCGCCAGGTCGGCGATGCCGTGCAGAACGGCAGCTTTTCGTTCGATGCAGGTGCACGCCTGAAACACACCCACGAAGGCAGCATTGGAAATCCTGGTAACGAAGAGATCGCGGCACAGATGCAAAAAGTGCTTGAAAAATTCACCCCGTTGCCTGCATCGTGAACATCTTTTGCGACATCGGCAGCAGGATGGTGAACAATGCGCCTCTTCCCGGTTCACTTTGCGCGGTGATCACGCCATGGTGATTGTCGACTATTTTTTTGCAAATGGCAAGCCCGATCCCTGTACCTCCAATGGAGCGCCTGGAATGAAGCCGCTGGAATAATTCAAAAACTTTCTGTGCATAGGCCTGTTCGAAACCAATGCCATTGTCTTCAATGCAAATCTGCACAAACCTTTCGCGCTGCCAGTTCAACGCGTTCCTGATCACCTGGAAATTCCTGTCGGACAAGATCTGTTTGTCCTTCACCTCGTGCCCGAACAGCATGGAGGCAGAAATGGTGATGACAGGCGCAACGTCTTCTCTTGAGAACTTGAGCGCGTTACTGAGCAGGTTCTGGAACAGCTGGCCCATTTGCGTGGCATTGGCCTGGATGACCGGTAGTGAATCTGCCTTCACGGCGGCATTCACCTGGCTGATGCGCACCTCGAGGTCTGACAGCACCTGGTGGAGGACCTGGTCCAGGTCAACCTGCCGGAAGGATTCCACGGACGACCGAATGCCGGAGAACTGCAAAATATCCTCGATGAGCCTTTGCATGCGGCCCGTAGCCTGTTCGATCTTGTCGATGTACATGCGCGATTTTTCCGAAAGTCCCTGGTCGGCTTCCTTGCGCAGCAGGGAAGCAAATGTCATTGTTTTCCGAAGGGGCTCCTGCAGGTCGTGCGATGCTACATAGGCGAATTTTTCCAGGTCGGCATTGGAAGCTTCCAGGTCATGGGTGCGTTCGACTAATTGCTGCTGTGCAAGGTACTGGTCAGTGATGTCCTGTCCCGTGCCCAGCATCTTCACCACTTTCCCATTTTCATCATGGACCACGCTCCCCCGCCCCTGCAGGATTTTCACAGAGCCATCAGCCAGCACAATGCGGTGAATAAAGGGACTGAACTTCCCTGTTGTGAGCGTGGACTGTATGCTTTCCTGCACCAGGTCGCGGTCCTCCGGATGGACGCGTGCTAAAAATTGTTCGAAGGAAAGATCGCCATCGAAATGTTCCATGCCGTAGATCCGGAGCAGCTGGTCCGACCATGAAATGGTATCCTGCGAAAGATCCCATTGCCAGTGACCGATCCGCGCAATTTCCTGCGCATAATTGAGTTGCTCGTTGGCGGTCTTCAGTTGTTCTTCAGCCTTCTCTCGTTCCCTGATCTCTTTCTCAAGTTCGGCATAGGATCTCAGTGAAGTCGCTTCGGGGAGAATCCTGATCATGTAGAACACGGTGATCCAGCTTACGAGGCCGGTAATAAAACGCACCAGGGCATTCAGCCGGTAGGCAGGAGCCCAGAAAGCAACTGCATCGAGAAGGTGCGTGGATCCGCATGCCAGTATAAAAGCAGCGAACAGGAAGTAAGCCCGCACGAATTTCGCCTCCGAACGCTTGCTGATATACTTCAGGATGACTAAAGGAATGGCAAAATATGCGGACCAGATGAGGATATCGCTGATAATGTAGAGCCACCCGTGGAAGTCGGTCCAGTTGCCGCAATACCACCGGGGCGGCCAGTCGCCAGTATCAAATAATTTCCGGAAGAATTCAAGGACCTGCTCCATTCCGCGCTGTTAGTTCTGTGCGGCACTAATATAGATATTCAACCCAATAAATAAAACTGCGGGGTCAACGGGCCTGGTGCAGCAATTTGGACATGCATTCTCCCAAAGCGTCTTTCCAGGATCGGATCATTACGGGGTACGACTGCCTGATTTTTCCAGTATCCATGACAGAGAAAGCCGGCCGTTTTGCCGGTGTGGGGAATTCGGCAGAAGGTATTGGCACCACCCTGCAGGAACTGCCTGAGAGGTTTTTAATTTCTGTTGCAAAATCAAACCAGCTGATGTGGCCTTCATTGCTGAAGTGAAAAATTCCTGGTACCCAGTCTTCGGCCGCTATGATCGCCACGATGGCAGCGGCCAGGTCGGCGGCATAGGTCGGTGATCCCACCTGGTCGTTCACCACGCGGATCTCATCCCGCGAGGACATCAGACGCAGCATGGTCTTCACGAAGTTATTGCCATGATGCGAATACACCCATGACGTCCGGATGATCACGGCCGATGGATCCTGTTCCATGCACAGCCGTTCGCCCAGCAGCTTGCTTCTGCCGTAAGCGTTAATGGGATCAACGGGATCGTCTTCTTTCCACGGGTGTTCGCTGTGGCCGTTAAAAACGTAGTCTGTGGAGATGTGAATGAACTTTGCATCGTGCTCCCGGGCCACCATGGCCAGCAGGCCGATGGCCGTGCCATTGATCATATCAGCCTTTCCTGCTTCTGACTCTGCCTGGTCAACCGCCGTATACGCCGCGCAATTCACAACAAACCCCGGCTGGTACTTTTCAAAGGCGTCGCGTACCGCGTGCTCTTCTTCTATGGGAAGTTGTGACCTGTCCAGGAATACAAAATGCAGCTCAGGATGCTGTACAGAAAGGTCCTGAAGCTCTCTCCCGAGCTGACCGTTGCTGCCTGCCACGAGTATGGTCGATTGATGTTTCAACCCCTGAATTCAAAATTGGTGGAACAGTCCTTCAGCGCAGGCAGCACAAGATCTTTTGGAGAAACGACTTCCTGGCCTTTTCCGATCTGCCAGTCGATGGCGAGGTCCGGATCGTCAAAACGAATACCACCCTCACTTTCCTTATTGTAAAATCCATCGCATTTATACAGCACCACCGCTATTTCAGAAAGAACCGAGAAGCCGTGCGCGAAACCAGCGGGACTGTAAAACTGCTTTTTGTTGTCTTCTGA
>DASUVB010000171.1:0-2174 GCA_036373835.1 Flavisolibacter sp.
ATCATCGAAAATGGCACCGTGACTTCTGTCTCCGGCAAGGTGATCCCGGTGACCGCGCAAACCATTTGCATACATGGCGATGGAAGGCAGGCACCGCAGCTGGCCAGGGCACTTTCACAACATTTCAGGACTACAGCTGCCAGGACCTAAACACTGTTTTTGAAAAAAAATCCAGCAATACTCGGAGCGGCATTCCTCATGGCTACGTCGGCGATCGGTCCCGGGTTCCTGACGCAGACTTCCCTGTTTACGGCGGAGCTGCTTACTTCTTTTGGTTTCGTGATACTGGTGTCGTTACTACTGGATATCGGTGCGCAGGTAAATATCTGGCGCGTGATCTCGGTTTCGGGAAAGCGCGCGCAGGACATCGGCAACCAGATGTTGCCCGGCCTCGGTCTGGCACTCGCCTGCCTGATCGGCTTTGGCGGCATGGTGTTCAATATAGGCAACATCGGTGGTACGGGCCTTGGGCTGAACGCACTGGCTGGTACAGATATTCGTGTGGGGGCTGTGATCAGCGGCCTCACCGCGCTTGCCATCTTCTGGTTCAAGGAGGCCGGCAATGTTATTGACCATACAGTTAAAATACTCGGCATCCTGATGATCCTGTTCACCGGCTACATTGCATGGCAGTCCGCACCGCCGGTGGCGCTGGCGCTGCAGCATACCGTTCTCCCGGAACGCATCGATATATTCCGGATCGTTACACTGGTTGGCGGAACGGTGGGCGGATATATTTCGTTTGCCGGTGCGCATCGGCTGCTGGATGCGGGCATCACGGGCCAGGGGTCGCTTGTACAGGTGACCCGGAGTTCTGTTACGGGAATCGTGGTTACCACGGTCATGCGTTATGTATTGTTTCTTGCTGCGCTGGGCGTCGTGTGGCATGGCGCGAAACTGGGTAGCACCAATCCTGCCGCAGCTGTTTTCCAGTCAGCTGCCGGTACCGCAGGTTACCGCTTCTTTGGCCTCGTGATGTGGTGCGCCGCAATCACTTCGGTGATTGGCGTATCCTATACAACTGTATCGTTTTTCAGGACGCTGCATCCCTTTGCCGCCGCCCACACACGGATGCTTACATCTGCATTTATCATTATTTCCACGGTCATTTTTACTGTTGTTGGCAACCCGGTCACACTGTTGATCGTCGCAGGCGCCGTAAACGGGATCATCCTGCCCCTGGCACTGGCGATGATTTTGGTGGCTTCTGTAAAACGCAGGATCGTTGGTGATTACAGGCACCCTGCGTGGCTGCAGGTTTCCGGCTGGCTGGTGGTCCTGGCAATGTCATGGATGGGAAGTATGATCATCTCTGAAGCGTATCGCCGGTTATGGCAATAGTGCCTCGCGTCGATCATAAGCTCATGAAGCCATCCTGAAGCGGATATCCCACACCAGGTTCCTGACAAATCGGACCAAAAGAAGTAATAAGTAGGCGATCATTATGACAATGGGACGCGTCCCTTTTAAAAAAGTTACAATTGACTTGTTAACCTATCTGCTCCTGCAGCAGGATGGCTGCACACAGGTTGGCCAGGAGAAAACGCTCCTCCGCGGTGCTCCTGCCCAGGTACACGACACCCTTATCGATAGTGGATACCGCGGCTTTGATATTACCCTGTGCATCCCGGATCTCATAGCCTGCTGAACCGGCGATCATATTTCCCTCTTTTCCGTTGACATTCAGCCGCGAAACCGGGTGAATAGTATAGTACGCATCCTTTCCCCTCGCCATTACGCCCACGTATTCGCGAGCCTTTAACTGCGAGGCCTGGTTATCCAGCAGGAGCTGCCACGGCTCCCCCGCCCCGGCATACAGCTGTATGTAAAAATTATTTTCGGATGGGCTGAAAAAGTCCAGCAGGATATTTGGCAGGCTGTTAGGCCGCGGGCCGATTTCGAGTACCGACGCGTTAAAGCGCGTCACGCAGAAAACGTCAGACGTGTAACTTCCATCTGTCAGGCTGAAATGAAGGGTTTGCTTCCGGTTGATATATTCCAGGGAGATCACGTTCAGCCATTCACCAGGCTGCGATCCGCCTGTTGAAAATCCTGTACGGGCAGTATACCCTTTCGTCCAGGAGCGTTTCAACTGCGTGGTGCGGAATTCTCCAAAGCTCAGCTTCTGCCGGATCAGGATACCCTGTCGTCCTTTCACTGCATATTCATCACTG
>DASUVB010000172.1:0-4732 GCA_036373835.1 Flavisolibacter sp.
ATCCTGGCCACGTGAAAGCCGGTCTTCGAAATGAGCTTCCACCTGCGGCCACCATCCGTGGAATAATCAACGCCATTCAGTCCACATGTAACCAGCGTCTTTTTGTCCAGGAATTCGACGGAGCTGCGATAGCCATGCGGCGCAACTTCCGGCAGTTTCCAGGTAGCGCCACGGTCGTAACTGTATGCGCAATTCAGGTATGTTGACGAATCAGCTGCGAAGTCGCCGCCCACCACCACGAGCCGGTTGCCGCCTTTGCGACGGAAACGGTCCCACACGGCGATGGAATTGGCGCCCGTGCTTTCCCGGCCCTGCACAAGGGGCAGCTTTATTTTTTTGTCACGGATATACACGTGCGAGCTGGTGCCACCGGAGATAAACACCGCTTCGTCATGATCAAGGGCGCGCACATTGGTACCGCTGGCAGCAAAACAGGCTTCGCCGCTGTCGGCAGCAGGAAGATATTTCGAAGGAACCTCTTTCCACGTGCTGCCGCCATCGAAAGTCCGCGCCACGAAGAACTTACCGTCAATCGGGTCGCCGATCACGATCCCGGCCTGGTCGTTCCAGAATTCCATTGCGTCCAGGAACATGCCTTTCGTTTTATTCTCGTACACCACTTTCCAGGTCTCGCCGCCGTCAACGGTGCGTAACAGGTAGGCTGGTTCGCCAACCGCCATGATGATGGCAGTGGTGGCATCGAATGCTTCGATATCGCGGAATTCGGTTTTTTCAAAACCCTTGATGATGGTCCATTTCCAGTCCTTGCCACCATTGGAGCTGCGGCCAATGGTGCCATTGCTTCCGCTGACCCAGATCACCTGGTCATTCACCACACTAAGTCCGCGCAGGGATGTTTTAGTGCCTTCGGTCAGCAATTCCACTTCGGGAACCGGCTGCTGGGCGAGAGAGGTTTGAATGCAAAAAAGTGCAGCAAAAACAAAAATGGGGAACTTCATAGCAATACGGCTAGTTATGTTTCTTGAGTTTCCGCGCAAATACCTGCTGGAATTTCTCAAGCTTCGGACGGATCACTACTGAGCAATACGGGTTGCTGTTCTTGTTATTAGCATAGTATTCCTGGTGGTAATCCTCAGCGGGATAGAATGTTGTTGCGGGCGCTATTTCCGTTACAATAGACTTTGGAAAGGCACCGCTTTTGTCAAGTTCCTGCTTATAGAATTCCGACCTTTCCTTCTGCTCATCATTGTGGTAAAAAATGGCACTGCGGTATTGTGTTCCCACGTCTGCACCCTGCCGGTTGAGACTGGTGGGATCGTGCACCTGGAAAAAGACTTCCAGCAGTTCATCAAAAGTGATCTTATCGGGTTCGTATACTACCTGCACCACTTCGGCATGGCCGGTCTGACCCGAACAGACTTCCTTATAGGTTGGATTTTTAACATGCCCTCCTGTGTACCCCGAGGTAACGGACAACACGCCGTTCAGTTCTTCAAAGATGGCCTCGGTACACCAGAAGCACCCGGTGCCGAAAGTCGCCGTATCGGTCTTTTCGCTATAATTAACGTTCAACAGTGATGCACTCATTGTCCTGTAGTTTTTTTCAGAGTTGCAACATGCCAGACTCACCAACGCTGCTATACTGAAAATAGTTTTTAGAACCATACGATGACTTGAATCACAAATTTCAGTCTGAAAATAGAAAAGGAAGTCCTAACAAAAAAGTTTTAACACGGGCTTTGGATGATCTTTGGCAAAGCATTAAGAGAAACCGTTGATTATTTTTGAAAATTCAAATGTGACTGGCCGCCAATGAAGATTTACCCGGATTCAGCAGTTGTTCAACTGGAGTTTGACAAGGTCCGCTTACTGCTACTCGAAAAATGCCGCTCTGAGTATGCGAAGTCTCGTGCCGCCGGGTTGCGCATTCATACAAAAAAGGATATCATAGAAACGGAGCTCAGGCAGGCACACGAATTCCGGCAGCTCCTGCAGCATTCCGTGTATTTTCCCAACGACTATGTTCTGAACCTGTCGAAAGAGCTGCGGTTGCTGGAAATAGAAGGTGCTGTTCTCACCGGGGAGCAGCTGGTGTCGTTCAGGAAGCTGGCGCAGAGCATGGAAAGTATCTTCAGGTGGTTCGACGCCGAGCGCAGGTCCGTGTACGTGTCACTGTCCGCGGTGATCGCTGGAACTTATTATGAAAAGGCGATCCTGCAACTGATCAATGATGTCATCGACGATAATGGATCGGTGCTCGATGATGCTTCGGATGCACTGCAGTCGATCCGGGCAGACCTGTACCGCAAGCGAAACGAGCTGCGTCGCGCATTCGACCGGATCGTCAGCCGGCTGAATAAGCAGGGATACCTTGCCGAGATCGAGGAAAGCTTTATGAACGGCAGGAGGGTGGTGGCTGTGTATGCCGAACAGAAGCGAACCGTGAAAGGCATCCTGCATGGCGAAAGTGACAGCAGGCGCACAGCCTTCATTGAACCGGAGGAGACCATTGATCTGAACAACACGATCTATGAGTTGGAAAGTGCGGAACGAAAGGAGGTGTACAGGATCCTGAAGGAGCTTACCGCGCGCCTCTCAGGCTATGCTTCGTTGCTGTCGGCATACCACGAGATCATCGGCATATACGATTTCATCAGGGCGAAGGCGGCTTTCGCGCTCGATATCGGCGGCGAATACCCTGTTGTGGCGGATAAGGCGATGGTGCACCTGGTGAAGGCGTATCACCCGTTACTGCTGCTGTACAACCAGCGCACCGGGAAGCCTACGATTCCCACTGACATCACGCTGGACGACAAAAACCGTATTCTTGTGATCAGCGGACCCAATGCCGGGGGCAAAACAGTCACCATGAAAACAGTTGGCCTGCTGCAGATGATGGTGCAGAGTGGCCTCCTGGTCCCGGTACATCCTTCATCGCAGTTTGGCATTTTCAGGCAATTGATGATCCACATGGGAGATACGCAGAGCCTGGAATTCGAGCTGAGCACCTATAGCAGCCACCTTCTCAGCATGAAGCATTTCATGGAAACTGCAAACGGCAAGACCTTATTTTTTATTGATGAACTGGGAAGCGGCAGTGACCCGAACCTCGGGGGTGCCTTTGCCGAGGTGATCCTGGAGGAGCTGGCCCGGAAGCATGCCATTGGAATTGTTACGACACACTACCTGAACCTGAAAGTCATGGCCAACAAGACCGCGGGCATCATCAATGGCGCTATGGCATTTGATGAAAAGCGACTGTTGCCGCTGTACCAGCTGATTGTAGGGAAGCCAGGTAGTTCCTACACGTTCTCAATTGCCGAACGGATAGGTCTTGACAAGCGGCTTATCGAGAAAGCCCGGAACCTGGTAGATGAAGAGCACTTCAGGCTGGACAAGCTGCTCAACAGGACGGAACAGGACCTGCAGGAAGTGCAGCAAAAAGAGAAGGAGCTGCAAAAACTTCTGAAGGAAAATGAACGCCTCCGGAAGGAAATGGAACATGTAATGGACCGTGAACGTCACCGGCAGCAGGTGGAAGTGCTGAAGCAGCAGAACAGGATCACCGAAGACCGGCTGCTGTACCTGAAGGACATGGAACGGAAGCTGAAGCACCTGGTAGTGGAGTGGAAGAAGGCTGAAGACAAGAACAAGGTGGTGCGCGAGATGACTGCCCTGCTGTTCAAAAAGAACGAACAGAAGACCGTCAGCCGCAAACAAAAGCAGCTTGACTCAAAATACCAGGAAGTGCAGGGTGATATACAGGTTGGTGATAAGGTAAAGATGAAAAAGAACCTGCAGGTGGGCGAGGTGCTGGAGGTGCGCGGTAAAAAAGCGGTTGTAAAGATCGGCATGCTGCCGATGCAGATCAACCTGGCAGACCTGGTGCTGATCCGCGAAAAGGACGTGTCGTGATCAGATATTGGCGTGCAGGTAGTCTTTCAGTTCTGATATGGTTTCTTCCTGCGACTGGATCGTTTCCGTTACAACATCATTGATTGATATGATGCCGGCAAGCCTGGCTTCTTCCATCACAGGCAGGTACCGCAGGTTTTTCCCGGACATGAGCTGCATGCAGGTTTCGATGGTATCCTTCGGGCTTACGTGGGGGTAGTCGGTCGACATGATCTCCCCGGCCGTGGTATCTGTGGACGAGCGGCCCTTAAGTGCGATCTTTCGCGAGTAGTCGCGTTCTGTCATGATCCCGGCAAAAACGTCGTCCTTCATCACGACGACGGATCCGATGTTTTTATCTGCCATCACCTGCAGCGCGTCGATCACAGGGGAAGTGTAGGCAACAGAAATAACGTGGGCTCCTTTGCGGGTGAGTATATCGGCGACCTTTTTCATAGACTTATTTGACAGTAATTTACAACTTTCACAAACCATTTGGGATGATGGTGCGTAGCTGTTGCAATTTTTTTTGCCGGGTTAGGTGCGCGCCCCTATTTTTGCGCCGGAGAGATGGCAGAGCGGTCGAATGCGGCGGTCTTGAAAACCGTTGGGTGTAACAGCCCCGGGGGTTCGAATCCCTCTCTCTCCGCCTCCGCCCGCCATAGCACGAAGTGCGACGGCGGGCTTTCTTTTTCGGTCATGATGCCAATGCGGCGGGCTTCGGCGGACGGAGTCCGCAGTCACGAATCTTTTCACATACAGAATCTGCGCTAATACGCCATAGCACGAAGTGCGACGGCGGGCTTTCTTTTTCGGTCATGATGCCAATGCGGCGGGCTACGGGCGCTGCGCCATAGCTTTCGCCGGGCACCGAAGC
>DASUVB010000173.1:0-3341 GCA_036373835.1 Flavisolibacter sp.
TGGTAAGTGTTATGTTGAGCGAGCTTTTTAGTACGTCATTTCCTGCACTTGCCGTGGAGGCGGAACACCGCGTACAGGTACCCATGGCTTCCAGCCTCTCAGAATTTGTGGGCCTGCTTCGTTTTCCCGACTTCTCAGCGCTACAGAACCAGCAGGTGTACACCGTTGCGCTGACACTGGCCGCAGTAGCTTCTATTGAAACCCTGCTGTGCATCGAGGCGGTTGATAAACTGGACCCGCACCGCCGGGTCACGGACCAGAACCGGGAGCTGCGCGCCCAGGGTATCGGCAATATTGTTTCCGGCCTGCTCGGCGGGTTGCCGATCACCAGTGTCATTGTGCGCAGTTCGGCGAATATCAATTCGAATGCGCAGACAAAAATGTCCGCCATTCTGCACGGAGTGATGCTGCTGGCAACCGCCATGCTCATCCCCGGGCTGCTGAACCGGATACCACTGGCCGCACTCGCGGCTATCCTGCTGGTGACGGGGTACAAGCTGGCGAAGATCTCCATCTTCCGCCAGATGTTCAGCAATGGCAAGTACCAGTGGATACCCTTCCTGGTGACCGTTGTGACCATCGTAACCACCGACCTGCTTACCGGTGTGGCCATCGGCCTTGCTACCAGCGCTGTTGCAATTCTGTACGGCAACCTTAAAAACTCTTATTACTTCCACAGGGACCAGCATCATGAGGGCGAAATGATCCGCATCCACCTGTCGGAGGAAGTTTCGTTCCTCAACAAGGCAAGCATCAAGCAGACGCTCAGGCACCTGCCCGACAATTCCATTGTGGTCATCGACGCGCGTGACACGCAGTACATCGACTTTGATGTATTAGAACTGATCAGGGAATTCAGGGACGTGCAGGCGCAGGAGCGTGGGATCACCTGCTACCTGGTCGGGTTCAGGGATAAATACGGGATCGACAATACCCATAATGTGACATCAGAGGCTATCCCTAAAGGTGTGCTGAAGCCGCAACAACTCGTTGCGGTATCATAGGGGTTGATGAGAATTTAAATGTAAAAGATGGATGCAGGCGGCGGGGGAGCAACGAGTTTCAATGAATGGATCCGTTGTTTCCCTGCTGCTGTCCACAAGTAGTTGTTATCATGAAGTTGCTGGCAACATCGGGTGCTGGCTGTTCATTCAACATTCAACATTCAACATTCCAAATTCGTCACCGTTTCTTCTTCCCGATCTGGAACGCGCGGGAAATATTGAACCCGAACATGATATCGCCCTTGCCCCAGTCGTATTCAGTTTGTGTAAGAAACGCCTTTTCATTCATGCCTTTGGCATTGGTGAAATGGAGCTGGAACACGTGGCCGCCGGTCTCAATATCGAAACCGATCGATAACGGGTTCTTTGCAGGGGTGCTGGTGTTCTGGTTCACAACATAGTAGTAGTCGGCATTGATCGAGATCCGCTTGCTGAGCTTGATCCGTCCCCCGATCCCGGCCGCGTAAATATCATTGTTGTCGTTTTTCAGGGGTACCATGTTCAGGTGGACCATAGTGGGCATGACCTGCAGGGTTACACCTTCGCTGAATTTCCGCCCGATGATCAGCTGCCCATAATAAGCAATGCGCGAGCTGAAGAAGTTCTCGCGCGCGGGGTCTGACCATTTGGTGGTGAACAGCGTGGATCCGCCGGTCACCACTACGGAAACAGGGGAGGATCGGGGACCCGTGGCCTGCTGGATGGGACGCAGTTTAATGAAGCCATCAAGTTCCTTGTTCACGGTGCTGCGGCCGACGCCAATCGAAAGGAAGTTGGTGATCCCGTAGTCGAGCCCCAGGCGGACCGTTGCCGGTCCGTCGAGGCCAAAAAGTTCCTGCACCCCCCCGTTGAACCGGCCAAACCGGTGCAGGATGCGAAAATCCAGCACGCCGGGCCGCAACATTTCCATGCTGTGCGACATGATCACGCGGGAAGACTTAAAGGCATTGAAGACATATTCTTTTTTGGGCTCGTCTTCACCCAGCTGTTTCAACATGTCTTCTTCTTCCTGCGCCCATGCGGGCATGAACATTCCGAAAAGCAGGACCGGGAGCAGATAGGCTTTCATTGTAGTTATTTAAGTGGTTCGAGCTTGCAATCCACAGCAATTTTTATGCTGTTCGAGATCTTGTCTTTTACAATGGCGGGTATCGAGATATTGTAATCGGATAAGAGGATATTAAAAACGGAGCTGGCGTCAATCTTTCCACTGGCTACTTTGATGGTCCCGGTGGTTTCCACATCACGCGTCACACCGTGGATCGTCAGCTTGCCTTTGACCTTTGCAGTATAGCTGCCATCCTTTGCATAGTTAATATCACCGTTGTTTGTAATGCTGCCTTTGAACTCTGCCTTCGGGAATTTGTTGCTTTCGACATAGTTCTCATTGAAATGCTCCTGCATCAGCGCCTTTTCGAACTCGAAACTTTTCATCAGCACGGAGAACTGCAATGCTCCTGACTTTGTGTCCAGCACGGCGGCAACCGTTTTGTTCCTGGCTTCAATATCCTCCATAGGAGCTTTGGAAAAAAACTCGATCCTCCCGGATTTGGTAAAATACCTGTCCTGCGCCTGGGTAACGGTGGCTGCACAAATCAGGACAGCTGCGATCATCACTTTGTTTATCATGGTTGTGTTTTTTAGGATTAAAATTATTTGTCTGTTAATGCTACGCTACGATTGAGAATGACGTCGGTTCCGAACATTTCTTCGGTCTTTCCGCCGGTACACATGCCTTTCAGGGTCACGTGATCGCCTTCACGGATCTTCCGGTAGCCTTCGGCGTGCGATGAGTCCATGCTGCACTGCACCGATGACATCTGGCCCGGGTCACCGAGGGCGATCACCACCGGGTTGCCGTTCGTATCCAGTGATTTGACAGTACCGCTCACCTGGATCACTTTGTCTGTAAACTTCCTATTAGCAGACGCGGTATCTTTTTCAAAGGCTGCAATCAGCTCGGCAGCCTGCATGCTGTAAGCCGGCTTTTTTTTCAGCAGGTCTTCGTTCGTACGGTTGTATTCAGAATAACCATACCACCCGATGGCTACAATGACCAGGACCACCAGCAAAATGATGTATGTACGTTTCATGTTTTAAATTTTAATCTCACGTGCAGTGGTTACTGGGGGGCGCCCGAGGTTTGCCAGGCCTTGATCCTGCTGATCTCACAGGCATTCAGGCTGGTGCCGTCGTCCGGCATTTTCTTCATACCCTGGCCGATGACGGAGCGGTACAGGGTATCGCTGAGCGCTATGCGCTTCACGATGTTGAAATCCGTCAGGTCAAGGCCCAGAGGTGAAGATGGCCCGGTGTGACAGCTCAGGCACCTGTTTT
>DASUVB010000174.1:0-3944 GCA_036373835.1 Flavisolibacter sp.
CCCTCATCCATCCATGCATACTTTCTTTCGTTTGATCCAACGATCATCGGGAACCACTGGTGCCCAAACTCATGGTCTGTCACACCCCAGAGGTCAGCACCGGAATCGCGGAAGCTGCAGAACACGATGCCGGGATATTCCATTCCACCCACTACCCCGGCAACATTCACGGCAGCGGGCCACGGGTACTCGAACCACAGCCGGGAATAATGCTCGATGCTCGCCTTCACCATTTCAGTGCTGCGCTGCCAGCCGTCCTTCTTGATGCTTTCAACTGGATAGGCGCTCATCGCCAGGGATTTTTTTCCGCTGGGAAGGTTGATCCGCGCAGCGTCCACCACGAAAGCTTTTGATGCGGCCCAGGCCACATCGCGCGTGTTGTGCATGTGGAATTTCCATGTCAGTGAAGGAACCGTTGGCCGCGAACCACGATCCGTAACTTCTTCTGCCGCACGTATCATTACTGTTTTATCACTCGCGCGTGCTTCGGCAAGACGCGCCTGCTGCGCACGTGTGTACACTTCCTTTTCGTTCATCAATTCCCCTGAGCCGACGATCATCAGGTCCGCCGGTGCTGTAATGGTAAAATCAACGTCACCGTATTCCAGGTAGAACTCGCCGGCTCCGACATAGGGAAGTGTGTTCCAGCCCTGCACATCATCGTATACCGCCATGCGGGGAAACCACTGCGCTACTTCGTACACAATACCATTGCTTGTTTTCAGCCGTCCCATCCTGTCGGTTCCATACTCGGGGATGGTGAACTGGTAGGTGATGGAGATCTTCAGCTTGCTGCCCCCCGCCTTCATCGGCTGCTGCAGCCACAGTTGCATGCGTGTATCTGATACCAGCGGCTTCACCGTGTATTTTTTACCATCGGCTTCCACTGTTACACTTTTCACTACGTATCCATCGGTAAAGCCCGGGTTTGCCCAGCGGCCGCCGGTTTGCGTGGTGGTGGCCGAGCCGCGTGAGTCACGGCGGTAAATATTCTGGTCCATCTGCAGCCACACGAATTTCAACTGGTCGGGACTGTTATTGGTGTAAGTGATATCAACTTCGCCCGAAACGCTGTGCATGCCAGTATCCAGTGTCGCGTGAATGCGGTAATCAGCCCGGTTCTGCCAGTATTTTGGCCCGGGTTCACCACTTGCCGACCTGTAATCGGTAGACATTTGCGGGTAAAACAGCGGATCGAAGGCCTTGCGGTGGTCGTACTTAGTTTCCTGCGCAAAAACGACCAGGAAAAGGCCGTTCAGGGCAAGCAGCAGTGAAAATTTCTTCATACCGTAAAAATGTGGGTGAAATTAATTTTTTTGTTTTACAGATATCATAAAGACGCGTATCCGTGGCCGTGGCAACACGCCAGCCTGTTAAAACATTGCAATTATGTTACCACCAGGGAGATTCAGGAGAACAACTGCTCCGCAGCGGCCACACTATCCGGCTTGCCCACGTCAATGAAGCGGGTGCCGGAATGGTCAAAGCCAACAATCTTATGACCGGCTGCCAGGTCGAGAAATACATCGATGAGCGAAAACCTGCCGTCGAAGCGGATCAGCCCGAAAATGGAAGGATCAAAAATCGCGATGCCGCTGAAAGCCTTCTGCGTGTAATGATCCGCGGGAAATGAGATCCGTTCTTCGCCCGTAGATACGTTCCGCCAGCCGCACAGCCGGTTCATAACATTGAACAGCAGGTACCGCGACGTCCTCCGGTCAGTCACTGCCAGTGTGATCAGCGCTTCCTCCCTGCGGTGCGCTTCCATCATTTGGTCCAGGGGAGCATCGGTAAGAATGTCAACATTGATCGTCAGGAAAGCTCCACCACCAAGCAGGTGCCTGGCTTTCAGGAGGCCACCGCCTGTCTCGAGGAGTTCGCCTGTTTCGTCGCTGACTGTTACATTACTACCCCACCCATGATTTTTTTCCAGCGCCTCGCGAATCTGCCCTGGAAAGTGATGTACATTAACTACAACATCGCTGATGCCAAATTGCCGGAGGTACTCGATGTTCCGCTGCAGCAGGCTTTTCCCATTAACGACTGCAAGTGCCTTAGGGTGCGTATCAGTCCACGGTTTGAACCGGGTACCCAGGCCGGCGGAAAAGATCATCGCCTTCACGCATCCTCCTTTTTTTCTGCACGGTTGATCCACTGCTTTGCTTCCTGCTCGCGATGACACAGCTCCACCTTTACCTTGTACTTGTTTTTAAGATGCTTCGCAAGTGCATCGGCAGCATATACGCTGCGGTGCTGTCCGCCGGTGCAACCGAAATTTACTGCCAGGCTGCTGAACCCGCGCCGGATGTATTCCTCCACGGAAATGTCAACGATATCAAAGACACTGTTCAGGAAGTCCTGCATTTTTGTCTGCCTTTCCAGGTATTCGATGACCGGCTTGTCGCGGCCATGAATCTCCTTGTAGTGATCGTGGCGCCCGGGATTGTCAATGCCACGGCAGTCAAAAACAAAACCGCCGCCGTTTCCTGTCGTGTCCTCCGGAATTTTATTGCGATAGGAAAAAGAGCATATCCTGACAACCAGCGGCGTCTCCTCATCGGCCTGCACGGGTGTGAACCGTTCAATAATATCGTCGTCCACGCAGATGTTCAGCACTTTCCTGAACTCCGGCACCGAGATACCGATACTGTTATTCTCAATGAATTCCTTCAGGTTGGTAAGCGCCAGCGGTATGCTGGTGAGAAAGTGGGCCTTCCGTTCGAACAGCCCGCGGAAACCGTATGCACCCAGCACCTGTAAAAGGCGGATAAGAACATACCCGTTATACTGGCTCAGGAAAATATCCCGGTCTATCTCATTCTGGATCACGCTTTCCAGCGAGGTCACGTAATCGTCCAGCAGGCTGATCTTCCACGAGTCGGGAAGATTTGCACGCGCCTGCCACAGCATACTGGCCACATCATACTGCGGCGCCCCCTTCATGCCCCCCTGGTAATCGATAAAATGCACCGAGTCATCGGAACGCACCATGATATTCCTGCTCTGGAAGTCGCGGAACATGAAATATTTGTACTCCGTGTGTGTCAGGTAGTTGCTGAGCGCTTCAAAGTCGTCGATCAGCTTCTGTTTGTCGTATGGCCGCCGAAGCGCGTCGAGAAAATAGTATTTGAAATAAAGCAGGTCCGCCATGATGGCCTGCTTCCCGAACTCCTGGTTGGTGAGGCACCGGCTGTAGTTCAGGCCCTCGTCGCCGATCACCTGCAGCTTCGCAAGCTGGTGCAGGCTTTCGCGGAACAGCAGGTAAACTTCATCGGTATACCCTTTGTCCTCCAGTATGTCCAGCAAAGAAACATTGCCAAAATCCTCCTGCAGGTAGACCGATTTGTCATAGCTGACGGCAAGGATCTCCGGCACATGCAGGCCCTTCTTCCGGAAATGGCCGGAAAAATAGACGAAGGTTTCGTTCTCCTGGATGTTCAGGCCATGCGTGGCGATCACCGAACGATCGTCATCCCACAGCCGGAAGTACCGGCGGTCGCTTCCCGACTGGGGCAGCACCTCGACATCACCGGGCGGGTGCCCGCTCCAGCTTGTGTACAAGTTTGAAACAGCTTCGATGAGTTCCTGCATCTGACAAATTTAGGGAAGTACCGACAGCATCGGGGTCGCCACGAGCCGGCGGCATCCAAATGCCACATTATTTTTGAACATTTGCACCGGCTAAAAGCACCACATGAAGCTTACCATCATCAGATATACGAAGATCATTTTCCTGTACCTGCGGCTCCATAAAATCTTCAACCTTTTTTCAGGCTTCCTGGCGAACCTGCTATACCTGACGAAATTCTCCGCATGGGCGGCGGCTAACCGTAAGGTAGGCTATAATGACTTCCCGTCGAAATGGAGCTATGACCGGCGCTATGATTTTTACAAATGGGTCATCGATCATGAGCAGCTCAGCGCGCAACCTGTGAATTACATGG
>DASUVB010000175.1:0-7470 GCA_036373835.1 Flavisolibacter sp.
CTTCTGGTAAACCGGGATTGCGAGTCCCTGTTTCATATCCTTATCCTGCATGGCCTTAGCTTTCGCCTGCCAGTAATAACCGAAGCTCTGCTCGGGATATTTTGCCACATACAGGCCGAACACGCTGTCTGCCTGCCTGAATTCTTCCGCGCGGTAGTGCGCAAGCGCCCAGTTGAACAGGTCCAGGTTCGTCACCTTATCATTGCCGTCGTAGTAACGCGCGAGCCATTTCGCCTGTGCGGAATAGTCCTTCGATGCGGATGCAAAGTCGGCCAGCCTCTTTGAAAGCACATGCAGCTGCGAGGAATCCTGCTCCAGTTGCAATGCCTTTTCATACAGTACGGCCACAACAGAATCACCGGCACCCGCAGCCAGTTGGAAGTCGGCCATTGATGCAAAGTCCATCGCGATGAAATTGCTGTCCGCTTCTTTATCAAAATACTGCTGCATCCAGGTGATTGCCTGCGCCGTGTCCTTCATTCCCGCATAGCTGTAAGCCAGCAGCTTGTAGATACGCGGCTTGAGGGCTTTCCCTTCCGTGCTGACAAGGCCTTTCGCTTTTTCAACCGCTACCGGGTAATCCTTGTTGATATAATAAATGTCCGCCATCTGGTAAGCGATGTCGGGCCCTGCGTCTGCATGTTGCTGGTACCTCAGGAAATATTCCCTTGCTTTAATGGGGTTGCGTGCAAACTCGTAGGAATACAACTGGTACAGCGAAGGTGCATAATTTGGATCTGCTGCGACCGCCTTGTTGAAATATTCCAGGTACATTTCGGGGTTTTTCTGCGAAAGAAAAATATCTCCCAGCTTGTGATAGGCTTCCGCAAGACTGCCGTTTTTTTCAATTGCTTCCTTGTATGACTTATAGGCTTCGCTGGCATTCAGCATCTTCCTGAATGCGTCTCCCTTCAGCACATCATAGTGCCCATTGCGTTTGTCTCTTTTGATGGCCTGCTCCAGCAGGTTGAGTGCGACGGAAGGCTGTCCCGCATCGGCATCTATATGCGCGGACGCGATCACGCTCATGATGCCCGCATCTTTGTTGCGGGTCTGGTTCAGTGCTTCGTCGAAGAACATTTTTGCGCTGTCTATCCTTCCCAGTTCCAGACTTGCAGCACCTGCGGCTACGAGAAAATATGGCTCATTCCTGACGGATACCGGCGCAGTGCTGAGCAGCGTTGCTGCTTCGCTGGCACGGTCCTGCAGTAACAGGCTTTTAACAATCCCGTACCAGCCACCCTGGCTGGCCGGTTGTGATTGAATGATCTTCCGGAAAGTTTCTTCGGCGCTTTTGTACCTGCCGTAATACAGATGGGAATTGCCTTCTTCCACTGTCTGCGCAGCCGCAGCAAGCGTGAACAGGGCAATAAATAAGGTTACGATGGTTTTCTTCATAGTTATTTTTTAGGTGAAAATGTCGGTAATCAGACGTAATAAGTAAGTATACAAAACTACCAATACGGTATTAAGCCGTCATTAACGTATGATTAGAATCCTATTAGAGGACAATGTTTATAGGTGCTTTGTACAATGTTTTGTTAATCAACAGGTGGAAGCACCACCTGCAGGCGCTGCTTGTTGATATCGTTTAAAAGTTCAATGACCATTTCAGGCTTCATGACATTGTACTGCGCATAGGACGCATTCGGGCCCACTTTTACTGTAAAGCAGTTCGGTTTCCCGACCAGGGTCTTGAACATGTCTTCGTCGGTCCTGTCGTCTCCGACGGCAAAAACGAAATCGTATTGTTGTTTTGACAGGATCTTCTTGATCGCCGTGCCTTTGTCGATTCCCCTGTTACGCACTTCCACGATCATATTGCCTGCCATTATTTCGAGCCGGCGTTCATGGATGTATTCTTTCAGCTCGTTCATTAATTCCGTGGCGCGCAGCCTGCCCTGTTCCGGGTCGGCATTGCGGTAATGCCACACAATGGAAAACTCCTTTTCTTCCACGAAGGCATTGGCGCAGCGGCGTTCATACATTTCCATGATGTTATGCACATGTTCCTTCCATTCGCTGTGGGTTTGTACTTCTGTCTTCCATCCTTTATTCTTCCACCGCACGCGGGCCCCGTGTTCCGAAATGAGGTTCAGGGACAGGCTCCCGAAATGTTCATCCAGCCACGCGCTGCTCCTTCCACTGATCAGGAAAACATCATTTCCAGGTATCGTGGCAAGACTCGAAAGCAATTCAAGCAGTTCCGTGCCAGGCACCGCCAGCTCTGGCTTGGAAGTAAATGGCACGAGCGTGCCATCATAATCCAGCAACAACAGCCGTTTGCCGGCCTGGCCATAGCTCGCCAGCAATTCCGCAACCGCCTCTTCATCAAGGAAGATCTCCTGGAATGTCTGCTGTTTTTTCTTGATCCGCGCCAGGCTGGTAAGGAAGTCGCTGGCCCAGGCCTGTACGTCATAATTGGAGATGCGTTTCTGCATTTTCGCGAGGCGCGCTGCCTGTTCCGCTTCCGGCATTTCCAGTGCCTCCCTGATCTTGTCCGCCATTTCCAGTGTGTCGTTGGGATTGATGATAAGTGCATCGGTCAGTTCGCGCGCTGCTCCCGCCATTTCGCTGAGTACCAGTACACCCCGGTGGTCCTTTCTGCTCGCGACAAATTCCTTCGACACCAGGTTCATTCCATCGCGCAATGGCGTGATGAGGGCCACATCGCAGATGGAATACAATGCCATCATTTCCTCGAAAGAGAGGGTATTGTACTGGTAGATGACCGGCTGCCAGTGCAGGCTGCCGATGTGGCTGTTGATGCGGCTGATCATCTCATCGATCATGCGTTTTCTTTCGGCATACTTCGGTATATGATCCCGCGAGGGCACAACAACAATGATAAAAACCACCTTGTTGTGATACTGCGGGTTTTGCTCAAGGAAATATTCGTACGCCTTGAGGCGGTTATGCACTCCCTTGGTGTAATCCAGGCGGTCCACGGAAAATATGATCCGGCGTTTGCCCATTTTTTCCCGCAACGATTCCCGCATCGCTGTGATTTTGGGAGTGCCGTAGGCGTCATGAAAATGATGGTAGTCGATGCTGATCGGGAACACGTCGGTCTTTACCAGGCGGTCCATGAAACGGACAATATTGCGCTCCTGGCTGAGTCCCAGTGTCAATTGCACAGTTTGTAAAAAGTGCATGGCATAGTCCATGGTGTGAAATCCAACAAGATCGGCGCCCAGCATGCCCTCCAGAAGCTCCTGCTGCCATTTCCGCGGCAGTAGTCGGTCTAATTCAAACGAAGGGAAGGGGATGTGCAGGAACAGGCCGATCGTAAGCTCCGGGATTGCCTTCCGCAGCATACCGGCCAGCAACAGCAGGTGGTAGTCATGGATCCATACGGTATCACCCGGGCGGCACTGGTTCTTCAGCACTTCGAAAAAATATTCATTCACACGCCTGTAATCGTTGAAATCTTCCATGTTGTACTCCGCGTACGAGGGGAAGTAATGGAAGAGCGGCCAGAGGATGGAATTGGAAAAACCGTTATAGTATTTTTCGTAGTGGTCTTTCGACACAACGACGGGGACATAGGTGTACGTAGCATCCTCCAGGCTGGCGGCCGCCTTTTGCCACGTTGATTCTGTACAACCCGGAACACCGGCCCAGCATACTTCCGAAAATTTATTGCTGTTATGATCCAGGTAACTTTTGATAGCGCTGACAAGACCTCCTGATGCAGGCTGGACCCGCAGCGCATCATTCTCGCTGACGACGGTTACGGGCAGACGATTGGCTACAATGAAAAGTCGGTTTTCATTCATATGGCAAGGTTGGGAACGAAGAATTTACGAATTCAGTTGCAGAAATTGCGTTAGAAATACATTAGATTTTCAAAAGTACACGCACTGGCGTGTGCCGACTGCCATTCTGCCACCGCACCGGTGCCGGCGTCACAGGCAGCACAGGCACCCTTCGAAACCCTTCGACAGGCTCCACCGGCCGCAATAGGCTTGCCGACGGCGTAACAGGGTGACAGTAAGTCGCACATGTAACCTTTAACTTGAAACATTGAACGATATCAAACCTCAAACCTCAAACTTCAAACCATTATTCCTTCATATTCATCAGGTCAATCATAAGATTGAACGAATCTACAGAAGAAGGATTGTTCATTTTAAATGGCTTGATGATATAGCCGGAAACATTCAGACTCCTGGCTGCCTGCCGGTCAACGTTCTCGTCAGAAGAAGTAATGATGAAACATTTCAACCGTTTCCACTCGTCATTGTTCCGGATCACGTGCAGCAACTCCAGGCCATTCATGCGCGGCATGTTGATGTCGATTAGCACAATATCCGGTAGACGGCCGAAATGCTGCTCCGTATGATTCAGGATGTCCAGGGCTTCCTCGCCATTGTGTGCGACATGCATTTTGTATAAGATGCTTTGCTTGTCAAGAGTCCGCTTGATATCCATTACATCCAGCGGATCATCTTCTACCATAAGGATACTGATAACTCTTTGCATAGCTATTTTTTCCAGGTGAATGAAAAAACCGAACCTTCCCCCGGCTCCGAACGCACGTGAATGCGCTCATTGCGGGTGTCCAGGATCTTTTTTACGATCGCGAGTCCAACACCGGAGCTGTCACTGCTGTCCGTCGGTTTCAGGGTCTGGAAGATCCGGAAGATCTTTTCATGGTATGTCTTACTGATACCCGGGCCATTGTCCTTCACAAAAAACTCATAATGATCGGGATATTCCCTGTGGTAAACCGAGACGACCGGGTCAGGCTTGTCGTTGTATTTTACAGCATTGCTGATCAGGTTCCAGAACACCTGGAACAACGGCAGGCGTTCTGAATACAGCACGGGTAGTGAGGGGTCCGTTTCAAAACGCAGTCCGGGTTTTAGCACAAGTCCTTCCCGCACTTCATCGATCAGTTCCCGCACATCTATCTCTTCCGATGGCTGGGCCTCCTTATCGATGCGTGCATATGACAGCAATCCGCTGATCAGGTTCTCCCCGCGGCGAATGCGGCCCTTGATGATCTGGAGGTATTCATCCACCTTGGGTGTCAGTTCTTCCTTGTGATCCTCTTCGATCCAGGTGACGACGTTGTCAATACCGCGCAGCGGCGCCTTCATATCGTGTGATACGATGTGCGCAAACTGGTCCAGTTCGTAGTTCTTCCGCTGCAGGGATGAAATATTGTGTGACAGGATGTTGGCCATGCGGTTCAGCGATTGCGCGAGACGGCTGATCTCATCCTTGCCGGATTCTTCCGTATGCACCTGCAGGTTACCGGAGGCAATTGCGTCGGCCATGTGGACCATTTTCATTACGCGGTTGGAGATCTGTGAAGCGAGAAATGCCGTAACGGCGATGCCGCCGGCTATGGAGAATATTGTAAGTACCAGGGAAATGCTGTTGGTCCGATGCACCAATGCCGCCAGCCGGTTTTTGCGCTCTTCCCGGTTCCGGTACTCTACGCGGATGAGTTCACGGATCTTTACCTGGAGCGCTGCATTCATTTTGGTCTCTTCATTGTTGCTGATCTTTTCTTTGTATAGCTTATTGAAGTAGCTGATATTCCTGTCCGATGTTTCGGCGCTGATCTTTGCATTGCGGAGCGGGTCCATATAATTACTGCGCCAATAGTTATTGAGGGTGTCTACCTCGCGCAGCAAATGGTACTGCTCCGAAGTATCGGGGAGGAGGGAGTACAGTTCGTTCAGGATGGCGGTATTTTCAAGCGCTGCCGAATCATAAGCCTGCAGGAAATAATCCTCACCAGTAATCAGGAAACCACGCAGGCCACTGACCATATTGAGGATATTTCGCTGGAAACGGTAGCTGTTCTGGACAATTGTGGACGACCGTGTAACATACTCAGAATTTTCCTTCACCTTTTCCGCCTGCTTCAGGTTGATGTACGTGGTAATGCTGAAGAGCACCAGGATGAAAAAAAAGCTCAGGAAGATCAGGTTTGATATCCGCATGTGCCAGGTAATTATGGTAAGGGTTGCCGTTGCCGGTGTTGCGAAGATAAGTCGTGGGGGTATCAGATGAGCGCAGAAATGCCAGTCCGGTCACATAAAAAAGTGCATCATATGAAGCGTGTAACAACGCTATTTTGTGCGCTTGTTTCGCTTCAGCAGCCACGCTGTGAGCGGACCTGTCACAGCAATAGCGATCCCGGTAATGATGCCGGAACTGCCTTCATCTGCCGAAGTGATCACGACCACCAGCCCTGAGAGGACCAGGACAGCCACGAGCATATATGTAATGAAATTACCGGACATAGGCAGCAAGTTAATGAGATGCGTGCGCGTGTACAATACCCGACAGGATGAAACGGTAAAAACGCTGCACTGAATGCATCATGGATCAATATGTACTACATTTTCCAGCGTCAGCCCATTCAACCGCAGCCCCAACAGCAGGGCCTTTCGTTTGCCGAGCACTTCAACCAGCATGTATCCTGCTGTAGTGTCCCTGAAAAAACCATACGCTAGCACTTCGGAGTCGGCACCTGGCGAGGGCATGGCGATCCTGGACGTTTTTTGGTAAACCAGTAACGAATCAGAGGCTACGGTGTTTACGCTTATTGCCGGGAGCAGCGCCGCGGGGATGTTGGGGGTGGCAATAAATGTATCGACGCGCAACAGGTTGGCGCCACCATTGCAGTTGTGGGTGCTGGTGGTCCAGAAGGAACCTGAGTATATGGAATCCCGGCATACCGGCTGGGCTTGTTCCAGGGCATGGATGCGCGTAGTAGCATTCAAAGCCATAACATACACGTTGATCTCGTTGGTTTGAAGCGGTACATAATTCCAGCGCAGCCGGAGGTCTTTGGTATTGTCCTGGTCGAGATCAACGTTGTACGTAGCATAAAACTGTGTTACCACCGAATCGTACAGCACAGTATCTGCCGGGCCCGGTGGCTCATGGCTCTTGCCGCACGCAAACACGATAAGGAGGAGTGGAAGGAGCCTGAGCATACCCACTTTTGGCATCAAATTAAGGTTTTTTCAGAAGCTTTTTTTCCCAATGCGGTCATGGTATTTCAGGTACATGGGCAAGGCCGCAGACCCATACCACTGGTACATTTCCATTTCCAGCATCCCGTGGCTCACGGCAGGGTCGGTAAGTACCAGGGTACGCGCTTCCTCAACGGTGGGCACATTCAGAATAAAAATACCGCGGTACGTTTTATCATTTTTTTTCAGCGGCCCGGCAACGATCAGTTTTCCGTCGGCAACGAGGCGATTGATATTCGCCATATGACCCCTGAACAGGCTGTCCCGCAGCGATTTTTCCTGGACGTCGGTCGGACCTGTTTTCAGGATCACGAGTACATAGGATTTCATGCCGTAATCATCACTGCCTAGTGAATCGGCGAGTGCCTTATTGTAACCGGGCTTTGCTTCCTGCGCATACAGCGTTACCTGCGCCAGGCAAAACACAAGGATGAACATCGGTTTTGTGTAGTTCGTCATATTTCAAAAT
>DASUVB010000176.1:0-4264 GCA_036373835.1 Flavisolibacter sp.
AATCCATGCTGAAAAGCTCCATGGTCATACTCGCTACTTCCGCGATCTCCATGGGGTAATCCTTGAAAGCCGTCAGCGGCAACTGGTGCGCAAGGAATGAATGGATGGCATGACCACCTTCGTGGACCATGGTGGTCACATCGCTCATCTGGCCGGCCGCATTCATAAAAATAAACGGGGCACCCGTTTCCGGGAGCGGGCAGTTATAGCCGCCCGGTGCCTTGCCTTTCCTGCTGTCCAGGTCCAGGCGACCCATTTCCCTCATCTTCACCAGGCACTCTCCAAAAAAGGGGTGCATCGCAGTAAAGCATTCGATGGTGCGGTTCACGAGGTCCTCCGCCGTTGTGAATGGCGTTAACGGCTTTACGCCATCCGGTTCTGCCTCCGTATCCCATGGCCGCAATGAATCCAGCCCCAGCTTTTGGCGCTTCCTGTCATATATAAAATCAACGAGCGGCAGAACCTGGGTCTTTACCGCTTCATGGAACTGGAAGCAATCCTCTTTCCGGTAATCAAAACGCCCGAGGTCTGCAAACTTGTAATCACGATAGTTCTCAAAACCCGCATTCAGTGCGATGCGATGCCGCAGATCCCGCAGCTTGTCGAACAGGTCATCCAATTGATCTTTATCCCGGAGCCTGCGTTCCTGGATCTTGCGGTACACCTCTTCGCGCAGACTACGATCGGCGCTTTCAAGAAATTTTGTTGCCTGTTGCAGTGTGTACTCCTGCCCCTGAACCTCCACACTCATCTTCCCGGAAATCACGCCATACTGTTGTGCCAGCACCGCCACCTCAGCCTGCAGCGGGATATTCGATTCCCGGAACAGCTCGATGTTCTTTTTTACATTGCGCAGATATACGTGGTAAGCCGGGTCCGACAATTTGCCGGAGAATTCGTTCTCCAGCAGCTTACGGTTGATCTTGTCGGCGTATGGCTGGATGCGGGGCTGGATCTCCATCACGAAGTAGGTGAAGGCTTCCTCCAGTTGCTTGTTTTCTGTGTCACAGGTCATGCGTATCTGCCGCCAAGCCGCGTCTTCGCCCACCACCGCTTCCACTTCACTAACATCGCGCAGCCATTGCTCCAGCGCCTCCGCCGAATCTACAGGCCGGTCCAATAGTTCCTTGAAATAAGGTTCAAGTGTATTCCAGTCCGTGATGCGGAAATGTGCTGGCAAATACTTCCTGGATATGCTTGCGATCTGTGCCGAATATTCCATGCTGCGAAGTTAATAACAGGTGTATGCAAACAGCATGCAGATTTGACATCGGCACGGAGATTATCCTTCTTCTTTTTTCTTGCGGGTGCGTTTCGGCTTTGCCGCTGCCGGTTGCTCTTCTGCTACCGGTGCCGGGGCTTCCTCAGTGGCTTCCTCGTTTTCCTGTTCCCCGGAAGTAACGGTGAAGTCTACGTCTGCCTGCTGCAATACCTCGAACCACTTTACCATTTTTTTCATGTCGCTGGCATAAACGCGTTCGAAGTCCATGTCCGGGAACACTTTTTCAAAATATTTCCTTACGGCCTTATTATCCTGCGCATCCGGGAGGGCGGTCTTGCTCTGCTTCATGGCAGAAAACACATCGGCAAGCGTAACGTTATCACGTACCGTATATATCTCGATACTCTCCAGGTGGGAAAGATTGTGAACACGCGACGAAATGAACCTCGTGCTCTTATCTTCCAGAGAACGCACGATGGCGCCGTCGGCCTTACTGCTCAGCACTTCATATAAGCCAGGCATTCCTGTAACTGCTACAATCCTTGAGTACTCCATAATCAGAATTTGGGGCTGCAATATACCGGATTTATTAGCATTAATTAACCTGGCCTCCCGGCCCTGGGGCATGGTTTTTAGTAATTTTCATACAACCGGCATTCACCAATGGAAAGGAAAATCGTTTGTACTGCTCTCATCATTCTGCTTGCACATGTTATTTACGCACAACAATTTTCAATCAGCGGAACTGTTCTTGACCAGCAACGCCAGGCTCCGTTGCGCGGCGCTTCTGTAACATTGCAGGGAGCCACGGACACCCTGTTCAGCCGTTCAGTAATAACAGATTCAGCCGGGCGTTTCACATTCAGCGGGCTTCCGGCAGACTCATTTGAACTCAATGTATCATTCATTGGCTTCAACACTGTTACCCGGTCGATCCGCATCGATTCCGCCGATGTTTCCATGTCCATCAGGATGGTCCCGGCCACATCCGGTGACCTTGCGACAGTGGTTATAACCTCGACGCCGCCGCCGGTAACGCAGCGCGGCGACACCGTACAGTTCAATGCCAGCCAGTATAAGGTAAATCCCGACGCGAGTGGCGAGGACCTGGTGCGGAAGATCCCCGGCATCACGGTGGAGGATGGCCAGGTGAAGGCTCAGGGTGAAAACGTGCAGCGCGTAACGATCGACGGGCGTGACCTATTTGGGGATGACGCTACAGCCGCTTTGCGAAATCTACCTGCAGAGGTCATAGATAAGATCCAGGTTTTCGACCGCTTAAGCGACCAGGCGCAATTCACCGGCTTTGACGATGGGAATACAAGCAAGGCGATCAATATCGTAACCAAGGCCAACATGCGCAACGGGCAGTTCGGAAGAGTTTTTGCCGGCTACGGAACGGATGACCGGTATGCAGCTGGGGGAAACGCTACGATCCTGAAAGAAAACAGGAGGATCTCGCTCGTAGGTAACTTCAACAACATCAACCAGCAGAATTTTTCGCAGCAGGACCTGCTGGGCGTTACCAGTAACGTTCAGCGTGGTGGTGGCGGCACACGTGGGGGTGGTCAAAGGGGTGGCGGCAACCGGCCGGGACAGCGTGGCGGCCCGCAGGGCGGAAATTTCGGGGGGTTTGGGAACAGTTCCAACTTCCTGGTAGGGCAGCAGAATGGGATCAACCAGACAAATGCAGTGGGGATCAACTACTCGGATGTTTGGGGGAAAAAGGTCACGGTTTCCGGGAGCTACCTGTTCAACAATACCGGCAACACCACCAGCGAGCTTGCCAATACGCAGTATTTTGAAAATGCAGAAACCGCCATCCAGCGCATTCTTGACACCACGCGCTCAGAAGGCACCAATAACAATCACCGCTTCAACCTGCGCCTCGAGTACCGCATCGACTCTTTCAACCAGCTTATCATCACGCCCAACCTCAGTTTCCAGCAAAATAGCTCGGAGAGGCTGGTGGGCACGAATCAACTGTATTTCGAGGGAGCCTCATTGCTGCAGAGCATCAACAGGAATCTCACCAACAGCAAAAGGTCAGGTAATAACCTGAACAACACGATCCTTTACCGGCGTTCCTTTCCCAGGAGAGGACGCACCTTCTCCGTGAATCTGAATACATCCACAAACAACCGCTCCGGGGATGTGTTTGTCAATACTTTCCTGCGAAACATTGACACAACGGGCGCATTTGCCGATACGGCTTCCGATCGTTTTACCGACCAGGAAAGCAGCGGCCTGCAGGTTTCCGCCAACGTTGTGTACACCGAACCGCTGGGAAAAAATTCACAGCTCCAGTTCAATTACCAGCCCAGCATTTCAAAAAGTGAATCAGACCAGCAGACCTTTGCTTACAGTCACGCTGACGACCGCTATTCGCAATTTCTTCCAAACTTTTCGAACACCTTCGAGAACACCACAAAAGCCCATAACGCGGGTATTGGTTACCGTTATAACCTGCAGGGCAGGCAGATCTCATTCGGTGCAGCCTTTCAGCAGACGCAATTAAAAAGCGACAGGATCTATCCCATTCCCACATCTGTGAACAAGACTTTCCGGAATATTCTTCCCAACGCAATGATCCGGTGGGCACTTTCGCCAAAAAGCAATATCAGGCTGATGTACCGGTCGAGCGTGAACCAGCCTTCTGTGACGCAGTTGCAGGACGTGCTGGATCCCACCAATGCGCCGGTGTATTCACTCGGCAACCCCAACCTTGACCCGCAGTTTATGCATACCGTCAGCAGCAGGTACACTTTTACAAATACGCCCAGGGGCATCCTGCTGGTGGCCAATGTGTTTTACCAGGCTGCAGAAGACTACATCGCCAATGCCACCTTCAATGCTGTGCGGGACACTGTCATCAACGGAGAAACGCTCACGGCAGGGTACAGGCTGACACAGCCTGTGAACCTGGACGGCTATCGCAGCCTGCGTTCGTTCCTCACGTTCGCCTTCCCCCTGAAGCTGATAAAATCGAATCTGAACATGAATGGTGGCATTACTTCCAGCCGCCTTCCGGGCCTGCTCAAC
>DASUVB010000177.1:0-3429 GCA_036373835.1 Flavisolibacter sp.
TAATCCTTAATATTCTTAAATAGTTTATATGGTAGTCGAAGAACAGGTACATACCGTGAAGAATGAAGTAGCAGGGCTGACCATAAAGGACCTGTTCTTTAAATACATCCGGTTCCTGCCGCTCTTTATTATATGTGTGGCGCTGTCGCTGTTCGTGGCATATATCTACCTGCGTTATGCCACGCTGGTGTACCAGTCGACAGGTACGATAGTCATCAAGGACGAGAAATCCGCTGGCAGTGGTGGCGGCGACAAGCTGGAACAGTTGATGGTATCCGATGGTAAAAAGAACATCCAGAACGAGATCGAGTTCCTGCAGTCACGCCCGCTGATGGAAAGGGTGGTGCGTGCCCTGAACCTGAATTTTACCTATATGGCGAAAGGACGGTTCAAGGATATGAATGCTTACAAGATCTCCCCTTTCGTAGTGGAGCCATTTGAGCTCGCTGATTCCGCTGCCACGTTTACGCTGAATATAAAATTTGCAACCAATAACACTTTTCGTGTCGATAACGGGCCGGTCCTGACCTTTGGCCAGGTATTCAAAAACCCGAACGGCGTTTTCCGGCTGATACGGTCATCACAGGGACCGCCGAACAATGAATATAATATTACCTGGCAGCCTGCCCGCGATGTCGCCGGTGGACTGCTGCCCAGCCTGCTGGTAGTTCCCAAACAAAATACGGGCATCCTCACCATTACCATGCAGGCGCACAGCCCGCACCTGGCAGCTGATGTCATTAACCAGTTAATGGTGGAATACCAGGAGGCGACCATCGAGGACAAGAACGACGCCACGCGTAAGAGCATCGCCTTCATCGACAGCCGCCTCGACGTGGTGCAGCGTGAGCTCGACAGCATCAACAGGAACCTGAAATATTTCCAGGAGACCAACCAGCTGATCGACCCGGACGCGCAGGCATCCAACTATTTTACACGCATCGAAGAAGCGACGCGCGAAGGAAGTGAGCAGATGATCCTTCTGAGCAATGCGGAGATGATTGATGGATACCTGCGATCGAACCAGCTGGATCCTGTTCCCTCAACCCTGGGCATCAATGATCCCACGTTGCAGGCGATGGTGGCGGGTTACAACCAGGCACAGTTGCAGCGCAAGGCACTGCTCGAGAATGCGCCGGGCGGAAATATTTCCGTGCAGCAGAAAGAGCAGGAGATCGCCATACTGAGAGAAAAGATCCTGGAAAGCCTCCGGGGTATTAAATCGTCTTACCGTTCTGCATTAGGCCGTATCCAGTATAAGCATAACGTTGCACAGAGCCAGGTTCGCGCGCTGCCTGCCAAGATCCAGCAGATGGCCGAGATCAGGCGGGCGCAGGCCACCAAGCTCGTAGTGTACAATTCACTGCTCCAGAAAAGAGAAGAGTCTGCCATCGCGCTGGCATCAACCATTTCGAATACGAAGGTGCTGCAGGACGCGTCGGTGAATTCATCGCCGATCAAGCCGAACCGCAGGAACACGCAAATGCTGGCCATCATCATTGGCCTGGTGCTGCCTGCGATGTTCATATTTGTCCTGGAGCTGCTCAATGACAAGATCACCACCCGCCAGGATATTGAGCGTGTCACCAATGCTGCCATCCTGGGTGAAGTAGGTCATTCATACGGCAAAACGGCGCTCGTGGTAACGACTGCCAATCGCAGCGTAGTGGCAGAGCAATTCCGGATACTTAGATCCAACCTGCAGTACGTGATCAATCATATTCCGAAACCGGTGGTGCTGGTCACCTCATCGTTCTCAGGCGAGGGTAAATCCTTTGTGAGTACGAACGTGGGCGCGGTAATGGCGCTTGCCGGCAAGAAGACAATCATCCTGGAGTTTGACATCCGTAAGCCGAAGGTGTTGCAGCATCTCGACATGATGAAACGCCCGGGCCTGACCAATTTCCTGCTCGGCAAGGTGGAGATGGAAGACCTGCCCGTTGCCGTACCGGGTTGCGAGAACCTGTTCGTGCTTCCGTGCGGACCTGTTCCCCCGAACCCGGCGGAGCTGCTCCTGGATCCCAAGCTGGACCAATTGTTCGAATTCCTGAAAAGCAATTTCGACGTGGTGATCATGGATACGGCGCCGGTTGGTATGGTAAGTGACGCGATGACGCTGAGCCGCTTTGCCAATTGCACGCTGTATATCGTGCGGCAGGGACATACATATAAAAAGCAGATCGCACTTCTTGACGAATTCTACCAGCAGAAGAAGCTGCCAAAGCTTTCCATTGTACTCAATGATGTGAAGCTGCGTACCGGCTATGGATATTATGGATATGGACGGTATGGATACGGGTATGGCTATGGTTCCGGGTATTTCGACGACGAGAATGTTCGCGAGAAATCCATTTTGGACAAATGGTTCGGCTGGATGAACGGGAAAAAGAAAAGCGGCAGTAAAAAACGAAAAAGCACAACTGTATAATGCGTGTATTGGTGACCGGCGGCGCCGGGTTTATTGGATCGAACCTGGTGGAACAGTTGCTCCAGTCAGAAGAAGTGGAACTGGTGCGGGTGCTCGACAACCTCTCGACAGGGAATATTAGGAACATCTCGGAGTATCAATCGCACCCGAAGTTTGAATTTATCAACGGCGACATCCGCGAGTTCGGCGACTGCATGCAGGCGACGGAAGGCATCACCATCATTTCGCACCAGGCGGCGCTCGGATCCGTGCCGCGCTCCATCCAGGACCCGCTCACCTCCAATGATGTGAACATTTCCGGCACGCTGAATGTCTTCACTGCCGCGAAGGAGCAAAGGATCAGCAGGGTGGTATACGCAGCCAGCTCGTCCACGTACGGAGATCACCCGGGACTTCCCAAAAAAGAAGAACATATCGGCAGGCCGCTGTCGCCTTATGCCGTTACGAAATATGTAAACGAATTGTACGCCGAAGTTTTTGCCCGTGTCTATGGGCTGGAAACGATCGGCCTGCGTTATTTCAATGTCTTTGGTCCGCGGCAGAACCCGCAGGGCCCCTATGCGGCAGTCATCCCGCTGTTCATTAAATCGGTGCTGGACAATGAGCCGCCGGTGATCAACGGTGACGGCGAGACCAGTCGTGATTTTACCTATGTTGCGAATGCCGTGCACGCCAACATGGCTGCGCTTTTTTCAAAAGATGCCGGGGCCGTTAACCAGGTATACAATATTGCATACGGCGAGCGTACCACGCTGAACGAACTATTCGAGATCATCAAGGGCATCGCCGGAAGTGACCTCGCCCCCAAGTACGGCCCTGAACGCGCCGGTGATGTGCGACACAGCCTGGCTGATATTTCAAAAGCGCGCGACCTCCTTGGCTATGACCCCTCCTTCAGCGTACGTGACGGCTTGAAGATCGCGTTTGAATGGTACCGCAAGCATCATCATTTTGCGTACTCGTAAGATGGTTGAACAATAGTTGAACAATAGTTGAACAAT
>DASUVB010000178.1:0-4078 GCA_036373835.1 Flavisolibacter sp.
CCAATATGGCTGATGCTGACGAGGTAGGAGCCCTCCGCTACCGAAGGAAATGTATAGCTGCCGTCTTCTTTGGTAGCTGCCAGTTTCACAATGGATGAATCGGCTGCCTTCATCAGGCTGACCGTGGCGCCTTTCAGCGGCTGACCCTGTGCATCCTTTGCCACACCGGATACCTGTGCAAAGGCGGCGAACGCAATAATCTGGGCGGCAAGGAAAAGGGCTAAGAGTTTCATGACTGTTGATTTTGTTGACTACAAACCTACCATGCTGCTCCGCGGAAAGGAAAAACGTTACACAAACGCTGGTTTTGGCAGGACGAGTCCCGCCAAAACCGTTTGAAGTTTGATGTTTGAGGTTCGATGTCCGGATCTGAGCGACACCAGTTCTTTGTGCAATGTCCCCGCTCCCATATGGGAAATTGCGACACCCTGCTGGTCGACGGGCTGCAGGTGCCTGCGAGCCATAGGCCGCTGTGTTTCGCCATCACGCCGCCGGCAGGCCTGTGGCGTGCAGAGCCGGCGAAACAAGGCGCTGGACCAATCCGCTGTCCGGCGGACCGCAGCCCGTGAATACCGTTAAAAATGCCAGACTGATTGTCGGCGGCTCTCCTTCGCGCTGCTCCGTTACTGTTTCTGTCAGGGTGGTCACCAGGCCGGTGCTGTTGAATACCGGAGCAACATACTTTTGCACGAACCACGAAACATTAAAACATTCAAACATCAAACTTCAAACCTCAAACAGTCGGGACGCCCCGTCGTCCCGACTCACCTGGCACCAGCACATCATTGAATTCTATTCATCGTTGAAGCCGCCGGAAGTCCCGGCAGGCATCGGCTGGCTTTTTCCGCAGCAGGATCCGGAAGTGATGAAGGTGGTGGATGATTTCTACGGACGGTTTTATAACGATACACGAAAGCGAAAGCTCTTCCTGGGGATCAACCCCGGGCGGTTTGGCGCTGGCGTGACGGGTGTGAATTTCACGGCACCGCGACAGTTGACCGAGTGCGGCGTACCCCACCCGTTCCGCATGCAGTCGGAACTGTCTGCCGAGTTTATTTATGAGATGATCCATGCATATGGCGGCCCGAAAAGTTTTTATGGAGAATTCTTCATAGGTTCCGTATGCCCGCTGGGTTTCATTAAAAGCGGAAAAAACATTAATTATTATGATGATCCCGCGCTGCTGCGGGCAGTTACTCCTTTTATTACAGAGGGCATTGATCATTTGTTATCCTTTCAGGCTGACCGTTCAGTATGCTTCTGCATTGGGGGAGAAAAGAATTTCAGGTTTCTTTCGTCGCTGAATCTGCAGAATAAGTGGTTCAGAACCATCATCCCGCTGCCGCATCCGCGCTTTATCATGCAATACCGGCGTAAGCAAAAACAGGATTATATCCGGCAATATCTCGAGGCAATAACACCCTGACCGGCATTCCGGCATCGGTTTTTGGCTGTAGCTTAGTAATTTCAGCCACCCAAGCTATGAACAATACAACGATCGACAGCAATCTCCTGAGGCAGATCTTCTTCATTGCCGTGATTCTCTTCCTGGGCATTGTGCTGTTCCGTGAACTGTGGTTCTTTCTTTCCGGCTTCCTGGCGGCAGTCACTTTTTATGTAGTGATGCGCGAACGGATGTTTTATCTGACCGAGCAAAAGGGATGGCGAAAAAGTACCGCTGCATGGGTGCTGATGGTGTTGTCCTTTTTCGTGATCCTCGTGCCCATTGGGTTGCTGGCAAATATCATGTACGCCAAGATCAGTTATGTGGTGACGCATTCGGGGGAGTTGATCAACTCACTGAAAGTGACGATCGAGCAAATACGACAAAAGATCGGTTACCAGCTGATTAACCCAAACGCGGTGAACCAGCTCGGTGATTACCTCGCGCGACTGCTTCCAAAGGTGCTTGGCGTCACCATGAACACCCTTGCGCTGATCGGCAGCATGTATTTCATATTATACTTCATGCTGGTCAATGGCCGGCGCATGGAAGAAACTTTGTATGAATACATCCCGCTTAAGGACAGCAACGTGGAGCTTATTGGATCGGAAGTACGCACAATGGTGATCGCGAACACGATTGGTATTCCCGTGATCGCACTGATCCAGGGTGTTGTTGGTCTTATCGGGTACCTGATCATCGGCGTGCCGGAGCCATGGCTGTGGTTCGTGGCTACCTGCATCACCGCGATGCTGCCGGTAGTTGGTGCCGCGCTCGTTTACGTTCCTTTAACAATTATGTTTTTCGCGCAGGGCCAGGTGGGCAAGGGCATCGCCATGGGCATCTGGGGCTTCGGCCTGATCGGCCTTGTAGATAACCTGTTCCGCTTCATTCTTGCAAAGCGTCTGGGAAATATCCACCCGCTGATCACCATCTTCGGTGTGTTGGTGGGAATTCAGCTGTTCGGCTTCATTGGTCTCATCTTCGGGCCATTACTCATATCGATGTTCATTCTGCTGTTGCGGATCTATTCGTCCGAATTCATTGTAAAGAAGCGGGAGATCAACCGCGTGAAATAGGGTTTAACCGCCGGAATCGGGCCGTTAGTAGAAACACGTATTATCATTGCGTATATATGCTGAATTTTGAAATCCGGCCGGAAATAATATTCGTGAGCGCTTGTATCTGTGTGGGCCGCATAATATTTTCACACCCACAGGCGTTCCAGTAACCTGAAAAACCAAGAAACGTGAAGAAACCACAATTCCCCCTTTCATTTTATTGCCTGATTTCGTCGTTCCTGCTGCTTCCCGTTGTTAAGGCAGGAAGTAATACCAGCACTGAAAATCGAGTCGTTACAGCCGCCGTGGTAAGCGAGGCAGCGATTGCAGCGGAAGAGTCGGCTGCTATGGAATCACGCGCCATGGCCATTTACGAGGAACTTGGTCTCGACCGCCTGGGTCTGAACCAGAAGGCAATGATCTACGCCTACAAAGGTTTCCAGAAGCTTGCAAAGAGCGGTAAACTGGACAATACTGAAATTTTAACAGTTTGTGATTTCACCCAGCCGTCAACCAGCAAGCGCATGTATATCCTCGATATCCGGGATATGAAGGTGCTGGTCAACACCTTCGTGGCACATGGTAAGAATTCAGGGCTGAAGTATGCGGAGCGTTTTTCCAACAGGCATGAATCGCTGCAGAGCAGCCTCGGCTTTTACGTGACAAAGAACACGTACTTCGGCAAGCATGGGTTGTCACTGCGTATGGCAGGCGTTGATCGTGGCTTCAACGACAACGCGGAGTCAAGAGCGGTTGTAGTGCACGGTGCCAATTACATCGGCGCGAACCGCCTGGGGGCTGCATACATGGGTCGCAGCTTTGGCTGTCCCGCAGTGCCGCAGCACCTGTCTGCAAAAGTGATCAAGCTGATTAAGAACGGCACGTGCCTGTTCATATACCATCCCTCACAAAATTATCTGAAGAGATCCACAGTATTGAACGGCTGATTTGGACGCAAACAAGGATGGATGACAAAGCCCACCGTACCCTATGGTTGGGCTTTTGTTTTTTTATGGTTCGCTGAAACCGGAAATTTCATCACACAAATGGAAGTGAGATCAGGACTGCCGCGATCCCCGTCACCAGGCCCGCATACACTTCTGCAGGTGAATGGTCGGATAACAACAGGCGCGCGGTGCACACCAGGCCCCCGAGCAGGAAAGCTACTGACACATACATTCCAAGGTTCCGGTACGTGGAAAATGCCATCACGAGGAACAGCGCAGCTACAACACCCACCGAAATGGCGTGCATGCTGAGTCGGATATAATTGTTGATGATCAGCCCAAGGCTCGACGACAAAAAAACGGCAAGGGCAAAAAGTATTATCGGCTCCGGGAAGTGCTGGTTCCTGAAAACATACCACGACCAGAAATAAAAGATACCGCCTGCTACATAGGGGATGATGCGGTCTTTCTGAGTGCGCAGGTGCAG
This sequence comes from Flavisolibacter sp., assembly GCA_036373835.1. Classification (GTDB taxonomy): domain Bacteria; phylum Bacteroidota; class Bacteroidia; order Chitinophagales; family Chitinophagaceae; genus Flavisolibacter. The sequence goes on from DASUVB010000178.1 coordinate 3,940, forward strand.
GCTTTGTATGAAGCCCAGTCCCTTGGCCAGCAGCAGGGTAACAAGGGGCAGCAGGGTATAGTTGACGGCAAACTGGATCTGCAGAAGCGTGCGGTGCCATTCGTCGAGTTGCGGGAACAGCCGCAGCACGTTGATGAAG
>DASUVB010000179.1:0-2219 GCA_036373835.1 Flavisolibacter sp.
GACATCGTCGGATACCATCGGCGCCCGGCGCGATGGAAACATTACCACGCTGTATGGTTCGAAAAGCGGTGGACATCCTATCCTGTATTCCAGGTTTACAGGTGACGCCACAACCGGTACCTTCCCGATGCATTACATGAGTCTTTTTGTGAACAGCAAATACTACGTGTCTACCAGCACGCCGTTGCAGGTATTTGTTACCGCGTATGGCAATGCAGGGGATTACATTTCAGGTTCCTACTCTGGGGCCATGAAAGATTCCATTGGCACACAGACCTACAACATCAATGGCGTCTTCAAAATAAAAAGACTGCAGTAGGCGCAGGATGCCTGAACCGGTATTGAATATTGTATATTGCCGGCTGTTTACCAAACTGCTTATACATGCCTTTTGAAAATCTGCTCAGGGGCCTGCTCGGTCTCGTTTTCCTCTTCGGATTAGGCTTCCTGCTTTCCAACAATAAAAAGCACATTCACTGGAGACTGGTTTTCCTTGGATTCCTGTTCCAGCTCGTGATCGCGCTGAGCATCCGCTACATACCATTTATCGGCACCAGCTTCGAATGGCTGGCTGACAAGTTCGTAAAGGTGGTCAATACCGGTAAGGCAGGCGCCACCTTTATCTTCGGTCCTGCACTGATGGATGCAGGCCAGGAATGGGGTTTCATCTTTGCGCTGCAGGCGCTGCCGAATATCATTTTCTTCGCCGCATTATCAGCACTGCTCTACTACCTGGGCGTTCTGCAAAAGATCGTCTATGCCTTTGCGTGGCTGCTGTCGAAGCTGGGTGTCAGCGGGCCGGAAAGTGTTTCCGCTGCAGCCAATGTTTTTCTGGGACAGACGGAGGCGCCGCTCCTGGCAAAGCCTTATATCCCCGGCATGAACCGTTCCGAGCTTTTGTGCATCATGGTGGGTGGCATGGCAACGACCGCGGGCGCCGTGCTGGCCACCTATGTGGGCATGCTGGGTGGCAGCGACGTGCAGCAGCAGCAATATTTCGCCCTGCAGTTACTCACCGCTTCCGTGATGGCAGCACCCGCTACGATCGTTGTGTCAAAGCTGCTGTACCCGGACCCGGAAAGAAAGAAAGTCACCAAGGACCTCGAGATCTCGAAGGAAAAGATCGGAGGCAATGTTCTTGAAGCGGTTTCCAACGGCACCGTGGATGGCCTTCGCCTGGCGGTTAATGTAGGCGCCATGCTCATCGCCTTCATTGCGCTGATGGCAGTAGTTAATGCTATACTGGGGTACATTGGCAACGCCACGGACCTGAACCCTGTGATCGCTGAAGCAACGGGCGGACGCTATTCCGGTTTGTCGCTCCAGTTTGTTCTGGGATATATGTTCTCACCTGTCGCCCTGATCATTGGCATCCCCATGAGTGACATCACGCTGTTCGGCCAGCTGCTGGGCGAAAAAACCATCCTGAATGAATTTGTTGCCTATGGTTCCCTTAGCAGCATGAAGGCCGCAGGGGTTATTGCATCTCAGAAAACTATACTGATGGCCAGCTTCGCGCTTTGCGGCTTTGCCAATTTCGCTTCTATTGGCATCCAGATCGGGGGCATCGGCGCCATCGCGCCCAACCAACGCCGGAACCTTTCGGAACTTGGTTTCAAGGCCCTGCTGGGGGGTACGCTGGTGAGCCTCATCAATGCCTGTATTGCAGGTGCATTGTATGGCTAAGCAACCATGACTTCGCGTTCCCGTTATTACTTTAACGTGTGAAACTGCCTTCACGTCGAGGCCTTTTTATGCGTCGGCGGGAAATCAGTATCATTGTACCTCGAAAAATTAAAAAGAACTGCTTTGAAAAAGTTATGCTATGCAGCACTTGCTGTGATCATCTGTAGCCTGAGCTTTTCGTCGACAGCACAGGTTAAAAAATGCCTGACCGACCAGAAGATGCAGGAACTCTTCCAGTCGGACCCCCAGGCCAGGCTCCGTTATGAAAATACACAGCTGATGCTGGACCAGAAGGTGAAGCAAATCCTGTCCAATCCTGCGCTCAAGCTGATGAAGACCAATGCCATCATGACCGTCCCTGTAGTTGTGCATATTGTATACGCAAACCCGACACAGGTTACAGATGCTACCGTCGCCAACCAGATCGACACCCTCAACAAATATTACAGCGGGGGCGGTCCCAATGACAGCCTTCGTGTTTATACCCCGTTCCGGACCACATATGGCCGCAGCCAGATCCGTTTCTGCATGGC
>DASUVB010000180.1:0-8520 GCA_036373835.1 Flavisolibacter sp.
CGTCATTTTTCAGAAGCTCCTTAACATCGGCGCGGCTGATGGTGAAGAACACCGATGTATCGAACCTGTTGCTATCCAGGTCGAAACGGTACGCTGTTCGCATGCGCTGGCCCTTTTCGTGGGCACATGTTTTGCAAATCAGCACCAATCCTTTTGCCGTTGGATCATAATACACTGTTTCAAAGTCGTTTTTTCCCTGCAGACCCAACGAGAAGCTGACGGTCCCCGCGGTATCCTTCTGGCCCGGAACCACCTTCTTCAGGGTGCCGCTGCTCGAAAGCAAATAGACCACTGAATCGATCTTAACCACGTCCTCAATGTCGCTGTCCGGGGGAACCACCTTCCCGGTAAGGTCTTTCAGCTTTTTGGATTGGAGTCCTATCTGGTACACCTTTTCCTTGCTGTCGGCCACCGCAAGCAACGTATTATCGTCTTCATTGAAGTATAGACCTGAAATTTCGTTGAGAACTTTGCCCAATTCCATTTTCACAGGCTTGTTCAGGTCATACCCGTCCGGGGACGAATAACCGGGTTGTTTACAGCCGGAAGCTAACGTCAGAGCATATACGATGAGACACCCGGCCAAAACCGGGCATTTAGTTTGAAATAACTCTTTCATCATTTATAATTTAGTATCAAACAATGCACCAGCCATGAGTGAAACACAGGAACAGATTCTGGCAGCGGCCCGTAATCACGTAACAGATCTGCTGACCCACCAGCTACGACCGACTTTTGTATTCCATAACCTGGATCATACCGAAGATGTCGCCGAATCTGCAAGCATGATGGCAGATCACTACCAACTCCACGACGATGACCGCTTCGTCCTGATGCTGGCAGCCTGGTTCCATGACACCGGCTACATTTCAGGGCAGGCAGAGGGACACGAAGAAGCAAGTGTGCAAATTGCGACAGAATTTCTGAACCAGCAACAGGTGGATGAACCCGTTATCCAGCGGGTAAACTCCGCCATCAAAGCGACGCGCATGCCACAGTCACCCATCAGCCAGGTGGAAAAGATCCTTTGCGATGCGGACCTGATGCACCTTGCGACGGAAGATTTCCGCGCACGCAACCAGTTGCTGAAGCAGGAACGCGAAAATCTGCTGGGCCAGAAAATAGAAAAGAAGGAATGGAGGAAAAGCAATATCAATTTCCTGGAACACCACCGTTACTTCACCGATTACGGGCAGCAGGAACTGGAGCCAAAGAAGATGGAGAACATCAACCAGTTCCGCAAGGGCAAGGCGCGCAAGGCTGAAGAAAAGGAGGAAGACGCGGATGCATTCCCATACGTGTATGATGAAGACGCCATGCGTCTCAACAGCAAGGATGCCAAGAACGCGGAAAGAGGCGTGCAGACCATGTTCCGTACCACGTCGCGCAACCACCTCGAACTGAGTGCCATGGCCGACAGCAAATCGCATATCCTGATCTCGGTGAGCTCTATCATCATCACGGTAACGCTTTCTTTCCTCGTCGCACGGCTGGCATACTACCCGCAATACATCGTTCCAACGATCATCCTGGTGGTGACCTGCCTGTCATCCGTGACGTTCGCGATCCTCTCCACGCGGCCCACTGTGGCAAAAGGGAAATTCACAGAGGAAGACATCCGGAACAAGCGCACCAACCTCCTGTTCTTCGGCAACTTCCATCGCATGCAGCTTGAGGATTACCAGTGGGGTATGAACCAGATGATCAAGGACAAGGAATACCTGTACAACACCATGACGATGGATATTTACTACCTGGGCGTGGTACTGGCGCGCAAGTACAAGTACCTGCGCATCGCGTACACGATCTTTATGTGGGGTCTAATTGTGGCGGTAATCGCATTTGGCGTCGCTGCGCTGACCAGTGTTTCGGAACCCGCGTCCACCGGTGCTTCCACTGTTATTGACTATTAGCGTTTGTTCCATCAGGCTACAGGTACTGGCGGATGGCTTCTACCAGCTCCGTCTTGGTGATCGGCACTCCCATGACTTTGTTATATCCTTTCGCATCCACGAGATACTGGTCACGGATAATTTTGATCAGCTGCCCATTATTGATCTCGGGGATCAGTATGGTCTTGTAGTGCGCCAGCATCGTGCCCAGGTTGCGGGGGAACGGACGCAGGTAACGGAGATGCGCATGCGCAACACTGTGCCCCTCGGCCTGTAGCTGGGCCACGGATGTCTTGATGACGCCGTAGGTCGATCCCCAGCCAAGTACGAGGATATCACCCTTGTCAGGGCCACTGTCCAGTTTCTGTTCCGGGATGTTGAACGCGATCTTGTCCACCTTTTCCTGGCGGATCTTCACCATCAGCTGGTGGTTCTCGGGATCATAGCTTACGTTGCCTGTAATATTTTCTTTTTCCAGACCACCGATGCGGTGTTCGAGGCCTGCGGTCCCGGGAAGCGCCCAGGGTCGCACCAGGTTTTCGTCGCGCTGGTACGGCTGGAACTTAGCCTCCTGATGGCCAAGATCCGTTTTAAAGTTGACATGGATCGGCCGCAGGTGCTCCGATGCGGGAAACATCCAAGGCTCTGCGCCGTTGGCGATGTACCCGTCGCTGAGGAACAGCACGGGCGTCATGTGCTCGACGGAAATGCGCACCGCTTCATACACGGCTTCAAAGCAGTCGCTGGGTGTGGACGCCGACACCACCGGCATGGGCGATTCACCGTTCCTGCCATAATAAGCCTGCAGCAGGTCGCTTTGCTCGGTCTTCGTGGGAAGCCCGGTGGAAGGACCACCGCGCTGAATGTCGATAATGATAAGCGGAATTTCCAGCATGAGTGCCAGCCCCATGGCTTCCGCCTTGAGCGCGAGTCCCGGGCCCGACGTGGTGGTAACGGCGAGGTGGCCGCCGTAGCTGGCCCCGATCGCCGACGTGATGGCTGCAATTTCATCTTCGGCCTGGAATGTTTTCACGCCAAAATTCTTATGGCGGCTCAGCTCATGCAAAATATCTGATGCGGGTGTGATCGGGTAGCTTCCCAGGAACAGTGTAAGCCCGCTCTTTACCGATGCTGCAATGAGACCGTAGGATAATGCCTGGTTTCCCATGATGCTGCGGTACATGCCGGGGGCGATCTTCGCCTTTTCCACTTTATACTGCGTGGTGAAAGTTTCCGTGGTGTCGCCGTAATTGTAACCTGCGCGCAATGCCTTCAGGTTACTCTCAAGTATCTCAGGTTTTTTAGCAAATTTTTCCTGCAGGAATTTTTCAGTGTTCTTCATATCCCGGCCGTACATCCAGTACAGGAAGCCGAGCACGAACATGTTCTTCGCGCGGTCCTTTTCCTTCGTGCCCATTTGGTAATCCTTCAGTGCTTCGCGGGTCATCTTGGTGATGTCCATCCTGATCACCTCGTAGCCATCCAGGGATTCATCCTCGATCGGGTTGACGCCCTCCGGATAATTTGCAAGGCGTAAATTCTTCACGTCAAAACCGTCCACGTTCACGATCACCTTGCCACCCTTCTTCACGTGCTTGATGTTTGTTTTGAGTGCAGCGGCATTCATGGCCACCAGCACATCAAATGCATCCCCCGGCGTATAAATGCTGTCGCTGGAAAAGCGAAGCTGGTAACCACTCACACCGGGTAGCGTGCCTTGTGGCGCGCGGATCTCCGCGGGAAAATCCGGGAAGGTGGAAAGGTCGGAGCCCAGCAGGGCAGTATTGTTCGTGAACTGTGTTCCGGTCAGCTGCATGCCATCACCGCTGTCGCCGGCAAATTTGATGACTACGTCCTGTAGTATTTCCTGTTTACGGTCCATATTTCAAAAGGCTCTACCAGCCTGGTTGTTAGCAATATAAGGATAATCGTGCATTGCCGGTGATACAATGTCAGGCCCTGTTCTGCAGATTGCAGTCCACGCATATGCCATTGATCACCACCTGCACATTCTCAGCGATATACCCCCGCGGCAGGTCGATGCGCGGCGATACCACATCATCGAGGCAAATGGTCTTTTCGCATACGCGGCAGACAAAGTGCACGTGGTCGTCATGGTGATGACCCTCGGTGCAGTCGCGGCACAGGGCATAGCGCACCGAGTTATCAGGCGTGGGAATGGTATGAATGATGCCTTTCTCCACGAACGTCTGCAACGTCCGGTACACGGTTACGCGGTCGAATTTTTCACCAGCCTTCTTTTCTATGTCTCCATGGGCCAGCGCATCATGGCTGTCCAGGAACAGCGTCAGGATCTTCCTGCGGCTGTCCGTCACACTCAGGTGCTTTCTCCTCAGGATATCGTTCAGGTGCGTGGAAATATGTTTACTGTCTGTTTCCATTATTGTTTCAGAAGTTTCCGGATCCTCGATTTCATTTCATTTATTTCTGATGGGCGGATGCCGTCGTACACCGCCACCACGTCGCCCTGCCGGTCAACAAGGGCAATGAACTGGGTGTGTAAGAAATCACTCTCTGCTCCATTGCCGAAATTCGACGGGTCATCGATCTTGTAACTGTAGCGGGCCGCGGAATAAAGGCTGTCCTTAGCGCCTGTGAGGAAGATCCATTTGCTCACGTTTACGCCGATCGAATCCGCATAGCGGCGCAACACCGGCACGGAATCGCGTGACGGGTCGCACGTGTGCGACAACATCACAAAATCCGGCTCATCCCTGAACGCTTCGTACACGGGCTTCAGGTTGTTGGTCATCCGCGGGCAGATGCCGCGGCAGGTAGTAAAGAAAAAATTCACGGCGGCCACTTTACCCTCGAGCACCTTCTCGTTGACAAGCTGCCCATCCTGGTTTACGAAGGAAAACGGAAGCACATGGCTGACCGGTGCCACCTTCTGCTTTACAAAGCCAGGCACCACGGCAGAAAGGGTAATAAAGAAGCCTACCACCAGCACGCTGAAAAATACAATATAGAAGAGCTGTTTCTTTGACATAGTTCGGTAATATGCAAAGGTAACCTATCGGCAGCATGGATGCCGGGGGCATTGGGGCTCCCGGGCATTCCTGCTTCCAATTTTCAAAAAAGTTAACAGTTTTCAACAACGCTCTTCTGCCTATCTTACGGTAATGAAAAAGCTCGTCCTGCTGTGCTTCGTAATGGCACCCGTTTTCATGTTCGCACAGAAAAAAGATGAGGTCGCGATCCGCACCATCCTGGCAGCGCAAACATCCGCGTGGAACCGCGGCGACCTGGAAGGCTTTATGCAGGGCTACTGGCAAAATGATTCCCTGATGTTCATTGGCAGGAACGGGATCAAGTGGGGCTGGCAGACGACGCTTGACAATTACCGCAAAGGCTACCCCGATACCACCGCTATGGGGCAACTGACCTTTGACCTGCTGCAGGTGAAAAAACTTTCCAGGAAATATTACTACGTCGTGGGCAAATGGACCCTTCGCCGTACGATCGGCGATGTCAGCGGCCATTTTGACTTATTATTCCGAAAGATCAGGGGCAGGTGGCAGATCATCGCCGATCATAGTTCCTGACTATTTCCATACCCTGTAGAAGTAAAGCAAAACCGCGGCAAGACTGGCGAGGGCGACTACATAAAAAACAACATTATACCATTGCAGGCCGGCATTAACGATTCCCAGCTCGAAGAAAATCCCGGCGGTTGCCAATGCCAGCAGCCAGAATGCGCCTACCGAAAATGAATTGAGGATCTTCCGGAAATAACGCCTGATCTCGGGATCCCATCCCGTGTTGTATTCATCCACGGCGTTAAGGTACTAATAATGCCCGGAAGGCTGCGGAGTCGCCGTTGAAAACGTTGAAGTCGACCCGCGAGGTAATCCCGTTGACGCGGCCACGTTCGCTGTGCTGCCAGAAGCTCCAGCTCCGCGTGATCCGTGGTTGCTCGGGTTGCAGGTAATGCGCGATCCACAGCGGGTACTCGTCGAAATAACCCGCCAGGTTCTTCTTGTAAAAATCCACGTATGTGTAAATGATGGGCTTTACACCATAATAGGCTTCCACCAGGTCAAGCCACTTTTTTACCGATGCGCGGAGCTGCTCCGGGGGCAGCCCGAAATTCTGCTCCACGTCGAGCACCGGTGGGAGGTCGCCCGGTTGCAATTCCACGCGGCCGATAAAGTTTTCAGCCTGCTTTGCCGCATCTTTTGACGCCAGGAAAAAATGATAGGCGCCGCGCACCAAACCTGCCTGCTTTGACTTGCGCCAGTTGCGCCTGAAAAACGGATCGGTGTTATTCACACCCTCCGTTGCCTTGATAAAGGCGAAGCCGAGCCGGATGTGCTGCACCTGCATCTCCTTTACTTCCTTCCACGAGATGGTATGCTGGTACCGCGAGACATCAATGCCGTGGATCTCGTACCCGTATGGAATATGAATGCCAAACTGCGGGTAACGCACGAAGTGCAGCTGCCGGCTCTGCCACCACAGCCATGCGAGATATGTCATGAAGAGCGCCGCTGAAAGAACCGTGAACCATATAAAGAAGCGATAGCGCGTCCGTTGCTTTTTTCCTGCCACGGCGCCAATCTAATGCAAACCCACCATATGAGCAATCGATGCACCTTCGCTATCGCTCGGTGCGTTTGAGGTTTGCCACCTACGCCTTCTAAGGCTTCGGTGGCCGGGGGAGGTTTGACACCTTCGCCAAGGCTACGGAGCCCAGGGATGTTTGATGTTTGAAGTCACCGGCGTCTGGTCTGCTTGTCAGGCTAGAGTGACCGCATTGTGAGCATTTTCAAATTTTCAAATTGCCGCATTGCCACATTGTATATTGTATCTTGCATGCATGCCGCAGTTTAACTGGAGTGACAGTGTGAATTTCCTGAAGAAGATGACGTTTCACCGGCTGATGAACATGCTGAAGGTGTACGGCAGTTACCAGTTGAGCCGCTTCACGGGGAAAAGTATTCAGTGGGGCTACCCCATCTCCATTTCATTTGAACCTACCACGTCGTGCAACCTGCGCTGCCCCGAATGCCCCAGCGGCCTGCGCGCATTCACCCGTCCCACCGGCATGCTGAAACGGGATTTTTTCACAGAGACGATCGACCAGCTGTCGAAGCACCTCTCCTACCTGGTCTTCTATTTCCAGGGCGAGCCTTTCCTGAACCCGCAGTTCCTGGAAATGGTACAATATGCCTCCTCGAAGAAAATCTATACAGCAACCTCCACCAATGCCCATTACCTCACCGATTCCGTTGCGCGTCGCACGGTTGAGAGCGGGCTGGATCGCCTGATCATTTCCATTGACGGCACCACGCAGGAAACCTACCAGCAATACCGCGTTGGCGGACAGCTGCACAAGGTGCTGGAAGGGGCACGTAATATTGTGAAGTGGAAAAAAGAGTTGCGCAGCAAAACACCTTTCGTCATTTTCCAGTTCCTGGTGGTGCGACACAATGAGCACCAGATCGCGGAAATTCACCAGATGGCGGAGGAAACAGGCGTTAACCAGGTGCGCCTGAAGACCGCGCAGGTATACGACTTCGAAAATGATCCCAACCAGCTGATTCCAGCCAATCCTAAATACAGCCGCTACCGCAGGAATAAAAAAGGTGCGATGGAATTCAAAGGGAACAATGCGAATCATTGCTGGCGGCTGTGGCATGATCCCGTGATCACCTGGGACGGCGCAGTTGTGCCCTGCTGCTTTGACAAGGACGCACAGCACCAGTTGGGCAACCTGCGCGACCAGTCATTCCGGGAACTGTGGCATAATGAGCAATACCGCAACTTTCGCAAAAGCGTGTTGCAAAGCCGGAGCAATATCGACATCTGCGCCAACTGCTCGGAAGGTGTGCGCGTCTGGGGATGAGGACTTACAAAGTTTGACGTGTACTTTCATCTCGCTTGAAAAATATGGATATTTGTGCGGCTCCACCCAAGTGACTGCCCTGAAACACCATGAGCATAGAAACCGACATCCGTCAGGCTAAATTTGTGAGTGCAAAGCAAAAGGCGATGATCAACCTTTTGTTCACCTATGGCTGGGTCATTGAAAAAATAAAAACATTCCTCGCCTCTGAGGATATCACGCACCAGCAGTTCAACATCCTGCGGATCCTGCGCGGCAGTCATCCGGAGCCATTATCAACGCTGCAGATCCGTGAACGCATGCTGGACAAGATGAGCGACACGAGCCGCATCGTGGACCGTCTGGTTTTGAAAGGTCTCGTTAAAAAAACCATCTGCCCTTCCGACAAAAGACTGGTGGATGTGACCATAACGGAGAAGGGACAAAAGCTGTTACGCAAGCTGGATGGTCAGGCCGATCATATTGCGGAGATCATGGAAAACCTCTCGGAAAATGATGCAGAAATGTTAAGTTCTCTCCTGGACAAGTTGCGAAGCTCTGATTAATAGTATCTTACATTCTGAAATCTGATTGCACATGAAGAACCTGATTGTCACCGTACTTTTCTTACTGTTTGCATACTGTTCCTTCAGCCAGACCCAGCAGCTGTCATCCTCGGCAGCCGCCCCGGTTTACGAGTTCCGCGGCGTGTGGATCGCAACCGTTGACAATATTGACTGGCCGCAGCGAAACCAGTTCAACGTGGACAGCCAGAAGGCA
>DASUVB010000181.1:0-8778 GCA_036373835.1 Flavisolibacter sp.
CCGCCAAGGAGACTGCCCTCCTCCTTACGGTTAACGGTACCATATTGCAGGATGCGGCTGGCAAGGCGGCTGACCGGGAGACTCTGGATCCATACGCGGCCGGGACCGCGAAGCGTGGCGAAGAAAAGTCCCTCACCACCAAAAATGGTGTTCTTGATGCCACCTACGAACTGGATATCGTAGTTGCAGTCGGGCGTAAAAGCGACGATGCACCCCGTATCGATCTTGAGCATTTCGCCGTGCTGGAGCTCCTTTTCCATCACGTACCCGCCGGCATGAACGAATGCCAGGCCGTCGCCCTCGAGCTTCTGCATAATGAAGCCTTCCCCGCCAAACAGGCCGGTGCCGAGCTTTCGCTGGAATTCGATCCCGACAGCGACACCCTTGGCCGCGCAGAGGAAGGCGTCCTTCTGGCAGATCATCTTACCGCCCAGACGGATCAGGTCCAGCGGGATGACCTTGCCGGGGTAGGGCGAAGCGAAATACACCCGCTTCTTCCCGTTCGACATGTTGGTATAGGTGGTCATGAACAGGCTTTCCCCGGTCAGAACGCGCTTGCCCGCCGCCATCAGCTTCCCCAGGAAGCCCCTTTGCTGGCCGGTGCCGTCGCCGAATATGGTTTGCATCTGGATACCGTCGTCCATCATCATAAAGGCGCCGCTTTCGGCGATCGCTGTCTCCTGGGGATCCAGTTCGATCTCCACGCACTGCATTTCCTCACCATAGATCTTGTAGTCTATCTGGTGACTCTGGCTGTAGCCCATCATGGTTCTGTAATTTTTTATAAAGTAACACATCGTTTTGCGTCCGGAATCCATCTATGCCTTAAGAATTTGATAAATGGTAGGCCCGCTGCGGGTTTTTACTGTAATTTGTCAGCCGCTTGAAAAAATCAAAACAATTATGAAACAAAAAGTTCTCGTACTGGCTTCTGCCATGCTGTGCTTCGTCGTCGTGGCTTTCGGACAGGCAAAGCTGGTCGAAAAAGTCACCAGAAAGGGGAGTGAGATCGTCATTCCTTATGAAAAATATGTACTGCCAAACGGGCTTACGGTGGTTATCCACGAAGACCACAGCGACCCCGTGGTGCATGTGGACGTGACCTACCACGTTGGTTCCGCCCGCGAGGAGATCGGTAAATCCGGTTTTGCGCACTTCTTTGAACACATGATGTTCTACGGAAGCGACAACGTGGCCAATGGCCAGCATTTCAAGATCATCAGCGAAGCCGGTGGTGACCTGAACGGCAGCACCAACCGTGATCGCACCAACTACTACGAAACAGTTCCCAGCAACCAGCTTGAAAAGATGCTGTGGCTGGAAGCTGACCGCATGGGATTCCTGCTGGATGCCGTATCCCAGGAAAAGTTCGAAAACCAGCGTTCAACGGTAAAGAACGAAAGGGGCCAGCGCTATGATAATGCTCCATACGGACTCGCTTTCGAGGCGATCAACAAGAACCTGTATCCGTATGGCCATCCCTATTCCTGGATGACCATCGGCTATGTGGAAGACCTGAACCGTGTGAATGTAAATGACCTGAAGAACTTTTTCCTGCGCTGGTACGGTCCGAACAATGCCACGCTGACAATCGGCGGCGACGTGAAGCCGGCGGAAGTTGTAAAGCTGGTTGAGAAATATTTTGGTTCTATCCCCGCAGGTCCGGCGGTAAAGCCGGTCACCGTACCTGGCGTGTCGTTGAATGGCAACCGGTATGCGACGCTGGTGGACAACTTTGCACGCCTTCCCCGCCTGTATGTAGCCTACCCCTCAGTTTCATATTATCATGAAGATGCACCTGCGCTGGATGCACTTGCTGAGATCCTGGGCCAGGGCAAGAATTCCATCCTGTACCAGCACATGGTGAAGAACCAGAAAGCGCTGTCTGCATCCGCATTCAGCAATCCTTTCCAGGCTGAGCTGTCGGGTGAGTTCTACTTCATGATCTCTCCCCCGCAGGGCAGGTCGCTGAAGGAAATCGAAGACCTCTTCCGCGCGTCGCTGGACTCATTTGAAAAGCGCGGCGTGACCGATGAAGACCTCGCGAAGTTCAAGGGCAATGTTGAGTCATCGGTAATGAGAGAACTCCAGAGTGTAAATGGCAAGGTCGCCCAGCTGGCAGCCTACCAGACATTTACCGGCAGCCCCAACCGCATTGGCGAAGAACTGAAGGCATACAATGCCCTGAAAAAGGAAGACGTGATGCGTGTTTACAATAAATACATCAAGGGTAAGGGCGCGGTCATCCTGAGCGTCGTTCCGAAAGGCCAGGAACAACTGGTGGCTGCGGAACCTAATTTTACCGTTGATACCACGGGCTACGTTGCTCCGAATTATGGATACAACGGCCTGAAATACGTAAAGGCGAAAGACAATTTCGATCGCAGCAAGACGCCCGGTGCAGGAAAGACACCTGAAGTAAAGGTTCCTGCTTTCTGGAGAAAAGACCTGGCCAATGGCATCAAGGTGATCGGAAGTGAAAATACCGAACTGCCGACCATTACCATGACGTTCTCGATCCCGGGTGGCCACCTGCTGCAGTCCAAAGACCTTTCCAAGGCCGGGCTCGCGAGCATGTTCGCTGCCATGATGAACGAGGATACGAAGAAGTATACTGCGGAACAAATGGCGCTTGAGCTGCAAAAGCTTGGAAGCAGCATTAACGTGAGCAGCGGCACGGACCGGATCACTTTCACGGTGCAGGCGCTCAAGAAGAATTTCGACAAGACACTGGCCTTGCTACAGGAAAGAATGTTCAACCCAAACTTTACTGAAGATGCCTTCAACCGCATCAAGAAGCAGCGCCTGGAATCTTTCAAGGTGTCGAAATCACAGCCTGCTACGATTGCAAGCTCTGTTTTTGCAAGACTGAATTACGGTGACAACCATATTCTCGGCGTGAGCCAGAACGGAACGGAAGAAACCATTGCGAATATCACATTGCAGGATGTAAAGGACTACTTCAGCAAGTACATGACCTCTGTTGATGCGAAGCTGGTGGTAGTAGGCGATATCAAGCAGGCCGACTTCCTTGCCAAGATGGGATTCCTGAACAGGTTACCCAAAAAGAAAGTGGAACTGCCAACAGTAAATGCAACACCAGCTGTTGACAAAACGAAGGTGTTCCTGGTGGACGTTCCCAAAGGAGCCCAGACAGAATTCCGCATCGGGTACGCTACGGGCCTGAAGTATGACCCTGTAGGTGATTATTACAGGGCGCAGCTGGCAAACTACGCACTGGGTGGAGATATCAACAGCCGTTTCTTCCAGAACCTGAGAGAAACGAAGGGCTGGACCTATGGCGCGAGCAGCGGCTTCAGTGGCGACAAATACTCCGGTAACTTCATTTTCAGCTCGGGCATCCGCGCCAACGCTACCGACAGTGCGCTGGCAGAGGTGATGAAGGAATTCAAAAACTTCACGCAGACCGGGCCAACTGAAGACGAAGTGGCGTATATCAAGAATGCCATCAGCCAGAGTGAAGCGCTGAAATATGAAACCAGCATCCAGAAGGCGCAGTTCATTTCCAGGCTGCTGGAATACAACCTGCCTGCATCATATGTGAAGGAGCAGAACAAGATCCTGCAAAACCTGACCCGTGAACAGGCGATCCAGATGGCGAACAGGTATATGAACCCGGAGAAAATGAATATCCTGCTGGTCGGTGACAAGCAGAAGATCATTGACGGTGTCAAAAAGCTCGGTTACGAGATTGTTGAGCTGGATGCCGACGGCAAGGTAGTCGACAAAAAAGCATTCTGATAAATACATTGCACAGGTAAAGGTCCTCCACGGAGGACCTTTTTTTATGCGTAGTGGAAAGTGTTGGACAACGCATGAATTTTTTTTACATTCAGTCAAACAACCACGATGTCACTGCCCCTCACCACCCCCATCCGGGACAACCAGCGTATCCGCGTTATCGACAGCATTCGCGGCGTAGCGCTGCTGGGTATCCTGTTGATGAACATCCCGTTCTTCGCAGCACCCTTCCAGTTCGGCCAGAATATCAGTCTGCGCAGTGAATTCAGCGGGCCGAATTATTACACGTGGTGGATCGTGGAGGGCGCATTCGAAGGAACGATGCGTGCGTTGTTCTCGATGCTTTTCGGTGCAGGGTGCATCCTGCTGCTCGAGCGCCTGGCCCGCAACCCACAGGTGGACCCCGCGAAGATCTATTACCGCAGGCTCCTGTGGCTGCTCCTGTTCGGGATGTTCAATGCCTACATCCTCCTGTGGCCCGGCGACATCCTTTACGCATACGCCATATGCGGGCTTTTCCTGTATCCCTTCAAGGATATGAAGGCGAAGCACCTGTTCATGTTTGCGCTGTTGTTTTTGCTGGTCATGACCGTGAAGTCCACCTACCAGATGTGGAAGATGGACCGGCTGCGCGCGAAGGGCGAATACGCGCTGGCTTTGGAAAAAGCAAAGCAAAAGCTGACACCGGAACAGGAGGCGTCCAAGGGCGCCTGGATGGGATTCCAGGAAAAAACGAAGAAGGAAAATGTATTAAAAGAAGCGGAAGGTTTTACAAAGCAAATGCAGGGAAATTATTTTACGATCCTTTCCTTCGCGAGCGGGTGGTCCGCAAAGCTCCAGAGCAGCAAGCTTTACCACTCGTTCTTCCTCGACAATATGATCATGATCTTCCTGGGCATGGCACTTTTCCGGTGGGGTGTGCTGACCGGGAAACGATCGCGCAGGTTTTACTGGCTGCTGATGGCGGGTGGCTACGCACTGGGACTACCCCTCAGCTATTACGAGCACCGGACGCTGATCAATATTAATTTTGATCCCACCCTGATGCTGGACAGGTTCCTGGTGAACTTTTACGAGATACGGCGCATCCTGCTGGCGCTTGGCCACCTCGGCGTGCTGATGCTGCTGTACCGGTACGGTCTGTTCCGCCTGCTGTTCAACTGGCTGGCGCGGGTAGGCCAGATGGCGTTCAGCAATTACCTGATGCAAACCATCATCTGCGGGATCGTTTTCTACGGCATCGGCTTCGGGCTGTATGGCAGGCTGCAGCGGTACGAAATGTATTACGTGGTGCTGTGCGTATGGATCTTCCAGATCATTTTCAGCAATATCTGGCTGCATTATTTCCGTTTCGGACCGTTCGAATGGGCCTGGCGCAGCCTCACGTACTGGCGCAGGCAGCCGTGGAAGCGCAGCACCGTGGTTGCAGAAGCATCTGACGCCGAACCGGTGGCACCGGCAATTGCGTAGTCGAACATGTACATTTTTACGGTCTGGGGTATAACAGATATGAATTAATTTTCATTTAAATTGCACTATGCAGCGCGCTACCAGGTTCATGTTTATACTCCTCAGGAATACTTTCCTGCTTGCCCTGGCATCAGTGATCATTGGGTGGATAGGTGGTATACAAAACGTAGTAACCGGTGCCATTGGTATTTTCGGGTTTTATTGCACGCTGCTCCTCATCCCGCTTTTTTCTGTGCATTTCGTCCTCGTCATTCTTACATTTATCTCAAGGGATAGTTCGCGCGAAAACAACAAATGACACGGTACCAATTTGTCTATCGTTTGCGGTAACCAGATCGTCTACAGGCTTATGTCTCTTTAATCTTATTAGAAAAAAGCAGTCCCGGTTTCCCGGGACTGCATCATCAATGAACATTTCCTTCCTGATGTATTTCCTGCCTACAGCTATTAAACAAGTTCAGGCTTTCTAACCCGTGATGGGCGCAGCTTACCGTTCCATACCGGCTTACCCTGCAACTTTCTTCCCAGGTACATGACGCCAACAAAAATGAAGAAGAACGGCCCGAGAAATCCGAGCAATGCTACGAATTTTGTCCCATAGAATTTCGTCATCGGCCTGCGCAGTCGTTCGGAGATGATGTACATGCTCGGCACCATCACCAGCGTCAGGAAGAATGAGAAGATCAACCCGAAAATGATGGTCCAGGACAACGGTCCCCAGAACACCACGCTGTCGCCCCCGAAGAATATATCGGGCTTCAGTTCGCGGAACAGCCCGACAAAATCGATGTTCAGGCCCACTGCCAGTGGAATCAGCCCCAGGATGGTGGCGAGAGCCGTCAACAGCACCGGGATGATGCGGATCTTGCCGGCCTGGATCGCGGCTTCCCGGGTACGGTAACCGCGGCTCCGTAACTCATCAGTAAACTCGATCAGCAGGATCCCGTTCTTCACAACGATGCCGGCAAGGCCCACCACGCCCACACCCAGCATGATCGTAGCCACCGTCATCCCCGTAACGGCATAACCGATCAGCACACCGATGATGGAGAAAAATATCTCCGTGAGAATGATGAATGGCTTGCTCATGGAATTGAACTGCATCACCAGGATCAGGAAGATCAGCAGCAGCGCGATCAGCAGTGACTGACCCAGGAAGCTCATGGTTTCCTGTTGCTGCTCGCTCATTCCGGTCTGGCGCACGGTGACGTCCGGCGGGATGCTATACTTCGACCTGAAGTCGTCGATCTTCAGCTTCAGGTCATCATTGATCTTTTGTGTCTGGGTTTCATCCAGCACGTTCGACTGCAGCTGGATCGTGCGTTTCATGTTTTTGCGCCGGATGCCACCGGAAGTATTGGTATAATCGATCGTAGCGATGGCGCTCAGCGGGATCTGCTTGATGGCCATCGTATTGAAATCACGGAAGGTGATCCGCATATTCATCAGGTCATTGACGTTGCTGCGCACGAGGTCAGCATACCGGAGCTGGATCTTGTATTCATCCTCGTTGTCCTTAAGCTTGCTGATCTCTTTACCGAAGATCGCCGTACGAATTTCCATACCCACCTGCGCGGTACTCAGTCCTTCCATCATCGCTTTCTCACGATCAACAGTAACCGAAATTTCCGGGTTGTTCACATCCACGTCCATTGTCAGGTTTTCAATTCCTTCCACCCTGTTGGTGTCGAGGAAATTGCTGAGGTCCGTCGCCACCTTGGCAATGGATTCAAAGTTGTCACCGATCACTTCCACGTTCACCGGCGCCTCAGTCGGCGGCCCGTTGTCTTCCTGGTTCACGGTGATCTGTGCGCCGGGGATGCCCTTGACCGCTTCGCGGATCGCGGTGAGAAAGGGCTTCGTACTCCTCCCGTTCCGTTCTTCAAACTCAACAAAAGATACCTGGACGCGGCCCAGGTTCGGCTGCACGCTGCGGTTGTTGTCCCGCGGATTGTTCGCACTGACGGCCACGTTGGCGATCACGCTTTCGACCAGCGAGCCTGGCGCACCCGGCTGCTGGTTGCCCAGCACCTTGTACACTCTTTTTTCAAGTTCCCTCGTAATGGCGTCTGTATGCTTTACATCCGTGCCCACCGGCATTTTCAGGTACACATAGATAAAATGCGGATCACCGGTCGGGAAGAACGTCATGCGGCCGCCCGTGCGCAGGGCGAACAGTCCCAGTGCAACCGGGAACAGGATGAATAACGAGATCAGCAGGTACACCGGCCGGCGTCCTTTCAGCGACCAGCGTAACATGGTCTCGTACCGGTTCATCAGCGAAGGCAGCAGCCGGTTCTGGAAGACATGGATCACATCGCGCAGCACAAACACGTTGAGCATGGCCAGCAGCGGGATCATGATCAGGAAATTGGCGATACCCGGCCAGCCCGCCATGTGGAAGATGGCACCAAAGGCAAGAAAGCCCCAGAACCACCAACGCCGGAACAGTTCCCGTTTCGGACGCTCAAACTCACGCCCCTCAGGTCGCATGAAGCTGACTGCGAAGACCGGGTTGAACACGAATGCCACGATGAGTGAAGCCGCCAGTGTCAGGATCAGCATTACGGGCAGGTAGATCATGAATTTCCCGATCAGCCCTTTCCACAGCAACAGCGGAAAGAAGGGTGCCAGCGTGGTGAGCGTGCCGGCCACTACCGGTATCCACACCTCGCCTGCCGCCTCCTTGGCGGCGCGCACGATCGGCACACGGCCATTATTATAGATCCGGTGGGTATTCTCAATTACCACGATGGCGTCGTCAACAATGATCCCCAGGCCGAACAGCAATGCAAACAGCACAATGAAGTTGAGCGTGATGGATGTACCTACAAAAAAGTCGCCCACCGGCAGGAACATGAATGCAACGAACACGCTCAGCGGCACACTAAGCGCCACGAAGAACGCGTTGGTAACGCCCATAAAGAACATCAGCACCAGCAGCACCAGCACAAAGCCGATAATGATGGTATTGACCAGGTCATTGAAAGATGTTTCCGTCTGCTTGCTCTGGTCGCCGGTGATCACCACCTTCATCTGCTCCGGCGGTGGGATCTCCCCTTTCTCCTGCATGTCCGCGATCACTTCCTTCACGTGGTCTGCAGCTTCAATAAGGTTTTCCCCGGAACGCTTTACGATGTTTATGGTAACTACGTTCTTCCCGTCCAGCCGGGCGTAGCTTTCCTTCTCTTTTTGCGTGTCCACCAGTTCGGCAATATCGCGCAGATATACCACGGCATTCGCCTGCGATCCCTTTACAACTATGTTCTGCAGGTCCTGCACGGAAAGGAACTGGCCCTTCACACGAAGCGTGCGCTTCATATTTCCCACTTCGATCTGGCCGCCACTGATGTCGCGGTTCTCCCGCGCAATGGCGTTTTCTATATCATTGAAGGTGATGCGGGAAGCCTGCATCTTGTACGGGTCCACGTTCACCTGGATCTCACGCTCCGGCGCGCCCACGATGTCGGCGCGCGTCACCTCGCGCAGCTCTTCAAAACGGTCCTGCATTTTGTCGGCGAATTCCTTCAGCTTCATGGGATCGTA
>DASUVB010000182.1:0-8547 GCA_036373835.1 Flavisolibacter sp.
CGGTAAGTACTTTTATGACAGTATCCGCTCCAATCATTTCATATATAAGGAGAATATCAATGCCGCATATGTGAATTACAGCCGCCAGGTAAGCAAGTGGACCATGCAGGCCGGCCTGCGCGTGGAGAATGTGAATGCCGAGGGAAACCAGGTCGTTTCCAAAACGACATTCAAGAGGGATACGACGAATTTCTTCCCGACAGCTTTTGTAAGTTATGCTGCCAGCAAGAAACATACACTAACGGTGTCATACGGGCGCAGGATCCAGCGGCCCAACTACCAGGATATGAACCCCTTCATCTTTTTCCTGGATACCTTGTCCTACCGGCAGGGGAACATTTACCTGCGACCACAGTATTCGCACAACATTGAGCTGTCGCACGCTTTCAAGGGGAAGTTCATCACCACGCTCAATTACAATAATACAGATGATGTGATCTCGCAGATCATAAAGCCTGAGAATGACACCAGCAGGATCCGGTTTCTCACGGTGGATAACGTGGCCACGTTCCGGAATATGGGCATCTCCATCACAGCACCGCTGACTGTGGCAAAATGGTGGAACGTGAACCTGTTCACCAATGTGTTCAACAACCACTATACAGGTGTTCTGGATACCATCAATATCAACCTCTCTTTCACGTCGTTCATGGCCAACATTACCAACAGCTTCACCATCGGAAAGGGCCTCACCGCGGAACTGAGTGGCTTCTATCGCCACCGCAACATCCAGAGCCTGTCACGTATGGAGCCGATCTACCAGATGGCATTCGGCGTGCAGAAGCAGATCATGAAGGGCAAGGGAACCGTGCGACTCAATGTTCGTGACCCATTTGCATGGCAGCGTTTCGAAGGCGTTAACAAGTATGGCCTGATCGACAACACCTTTACCAACCGACCGGATACCCGCCAGGTTACCGGGACCTTCACCTGGAGGTTTGGAAATAATGGTCAAAACAACCAGCCACGCCGCCGTACCACCAGCTCCCAGGATGAGCAGAACAGGGTGGGTGGTGCAGGCCAGTAAAACATTTTCTTTTGTGCATGTCCGGCCCCTTTTTTTAAAGGGGCTTTTGTTTATCGAAGCGGGCCGGTATTCATTGAATTGTATACCTTGCAGCCACAAAATTTCACTATGCCTTCATTCGATATTGTCAGCAAGGTGGATATCCAGGCGCTTGATAATGCCGTGAATGTTACCAAAAAGGAGATCACGAACCGGTTCGACTTTAAGAACTCGCCCGTGGTCATTGACCTTAATAAGAAGGACTTTACGCTCCAGATTGAAACGGAAGATGATATGAAGATGCGGCAGCTGATCGATGTGCTGATCAGCCGGGCACACAAGCAGGGCATATCCCCCGAGGCATTTGATACCTCAAAAGAGGGGTTCCAGAGCGGAAAGGTCTGGAAAAAGGAAGTGGTCATCCGGAACGGCCTGAAACAGGAGGACGCCAAGAAGATCGTGAAGCAGATCAAGGACTCCGGGCTCAAGGTGCAGGCGTCGATCAATGATGACCTGGTGCGGGTTACCGGGAAAAAGATCGATGACCTCCAGGAGGTGATCCAGGCGTCCAAGCAGTGGGAGCTCGGGATACCCCTGCAGTATGAGAATATGCGCAGCTGACCCAGGCCGGTACAAACCGGGAGCCCGGGCAGTTGTTAACAAAAAATCTGCAGTTTCTCCGCCTTTATTTGCAATATTTTACTACTTTTGCGCCTTCGTAAGCGCCAAAAAGATACCTGTATAAATAATTTGTTATGAAAAAAGATCTTCATCCGCAGAATTACCGTTATGTAGTCTTCAGAGATATGAGTAATGGCTACAGCTTCCTCAGCCGCTCCACTGCAGCTACAAAGGAAACCGTGAAGTGGGAAGACGGTAACGAATACCCGCTCATCAAGCTGGAGATCTCGAATATGTCTCACCCGTTCTTTACCGGGAAGAATGTCCTGGTGGATACCGCCGGTCGTATCGACAAATTCAAGAAGAAGTACGCAAAAAAGTAATTAAAGGAATTCCGATAGTAATCCCTTCCGCCAACCGGAAGGGATTTTTTATTTTTAGGCTTTACAGCACGGCATGAAAAAAATCGTCTTTACCGAAGAATTCTGCGGCCCGGAAAACCTGATCCCTTTCACGCTCACGCGGCAGATCCAGGATATACGCGTCGGCATATTCACCATCCGGGAAAAGTGGGAATGCTATCTGGATATGCCGTCTTTCGACAAGAATGAAGATGATTACAAGGACCTCGACCGGTCCATAGTGCTGGATGAATCCATGGGTGACGATATCGTTTACCTGGTCCATGGTAATATCCTCCCGACACAGCGGGTCATTCGCCAGGTCCGCAAGCTCAAGCCAGGCCAGTTCCTTTCGGTGCCGGGGAAGGAAAGCTTTGTTTATTGCATTTCCAGGAAGGAAGTGGAAGGCCCTCACCGCATCAAGGTCGGGAAGTCGATTGAGATCAGCGAAGAGCTGAAGGAACTGAAGTATCCATGGAATATTTTCCAGTGGAATGCATGGGCCATCGGGCAGGACTTTACCTGGCTGAAAAAGAACCGCAAGTCTTTAAAGCTTTCCGATACCAACCGGGTGACAGAGCCCGGCAATATTTTCGTTGAAAAGGGCGCGAAGGTGGAACACTGTATCATCAATGCATCGGAAGGCCCGGTGTTTATCGGGAAGAATGCAGAAGTGATGGAGGGAAGCATGCTGCGCGGCCCCGTTGCCATCTGTAGCGATGCCATTGTAAAGATGGGGACGCGTATTTATGGCGGCACAACCATTGGCCCGGGTTGCATGGCAGGAGGTGAGATCAAGAACTCGGTCTTTTTTGCAAACTCCAATAAGGCCCATGACGGCTACATCGGCGATTCCGTGATCGGAGAATGGTGCAACCTCGGGGCCGGTACCTCATGCTCGAATGTTAAGAACAATGCTTCCGGCGTGGTAGTATGGACACAGGGCGGGCCGGTAGAGGTAGGCGTGAAGTGCGGTGTGCTCATGGGCGATTATTCGCGAACCGCCATCAATACATCCCTTAATACAGGTACGGTTATCGGTGTATGCTGTAACGTCTTTGGCAGCGGGCTTACGCCAAAGTATATCCCGAGCTTTTCATGGGGGAGTGATGGTGTGGAGCGGTATGGCTTTGATAAAGCGCTGCAGGATATCAGCAACTGGAAGCAATTCAGGAACCAGGCCGTTTCCGATCCCGAGAGAAATATCCTGAAGCATATCTTTGACCACTATTAGTCCCGCGATTTCATAAGAACAGGATGCCTGGCTTCCCGCGTTCCTGAACCGGACCAAAATCACATATCATGCGAAAACAAATTGCAGCTGCCAACTGGAAAATGAACCTTACCTACCAGCAGGGAGAAAAATTGCTGAATGAAATACTAAGTGCTGTTCCTTTCCTGGACAGCGACCGTGAAGTGATCTTTGCGGTGCCCTTTCCTTACCTGATCATGGCAAACAGCGAGGTGGCGGATGCACAGGGCTTTTCCATTTCCGCTCAGAACTGCAGCGACAAGCAGCAGGGCGCATACACCGGCGAGGTTTCGGCAGAAATGCTGAGGTCAGTCGGTATACGGTATTGCATCATAGGCCACAGTGAACGGCGTGAATATTTCCATGAAACCGCTGTGATCCTGGCCGAGAAAATGAACCGCTGCCTGGAACATCAGGTCGTGCCGGTTTTCTGTTGTGGCGAGCCGCTTTCAGTCAGGGAAGCCGGTAATCAGAATGCGCATGTGCGCCAGCAGCTGCAGGATTCCCTGTTTCACCTTTCCGGCGAAGCAGTAAAAGGACTCGTCATTGCGTACGAACCTGTATGGGCTATAGGAACAGGGAGAACCGCCACAACCGCGCAGGCGCAGGAGATGCATGCTTTCATCCGGTCGCTGCTCGCCGAACAGTATGGTGCGGAGATCGCCAATGAAATTCCCATTTTGTATGGAGGCAGCGTCAAAGCCGGCAATGCTGCGGAACTCTTTGCGGCACCCGACGTGGATGGTGGCCTGGTAGGAGGCGCTTCCCTCGTGGCAGGTGATTTTGTGGAAATCATTAAAGCCCTGAAGCAATAAAGCCCGTTACTAATTATAGGATCGTTGTCCTGCAGCGAAACCACCTGTTATTGCGTTTTCTGAAACTGCGGGTGATCGTGAACGGAAGATTTATATATCCTATCGTGCGGAACAAGCCGGTGGTGATCCCGATGCCGACAAATCCTTCCAGGATCGTGGTTACGGATGGTTTTCATATCACGCGGCCGGTGGAGGTGGTGTACACGCAAAAGCGCACCTATTATTTCGAGATCGTCTGCGCGATTGAAAACGCACAACTGATCGCTGGGGTCATTATCACGGCCGTGGTCTATGCCATGAGCCTGACGTCCGGGATACTTTTACTAAAGATCCTGAGCATGGTGCCGATAGCCTACCTGCTGTTTCTTTACTATATCAACCGGAAACAGTTCATCCAGATAAGGCCGGCATAGGGCATTACTTTGTTATGGCATCCAGCATCTCCGCCAGCTGGTGGCTGATCTTTTCGAATGAAAATTTCCCGGAATTCTCTACTGCCCGGATGGTGAGTGTTGCCAGGTGACCCGGTTCCTGTGCCATCTGCAACAAGATCTCCTGTAGTGAGTCGATGGAATCATAGTGCAGGCAGGAAGTGACGATTTCTTCCGGTGGTCTTACACCGGCAGGCAAAACCAGGGGTCTGCCATGCCGGATGGCATCATAAATATTACCGCTGCACTTGGTGAGGCCGTACATTTCTTCCGTGGCGTCACGGATGCTTGTTTTGATCCGCAATGGAGACAACAGAACGGAAGCTGACGCGATGATCTCCTGGAATTTGGTTTCCCGGATTTCATCTTCGCTGAACGCGGTGGGAATACCCAGCTCTCCGAGTTCCTGCATGCGCCCGATAATGCGCGATCCATAGTCGCCTACAGGCCTGCCGGCAAAGGTAAGGTGAATGCGCCCGGGTACCTGTGTATGAACGGCTTCCACCGCATCAAGCACAAAGTCATAATCCCGCCTCCGTTCATCAATGGAGCCCGGTACCACAACATGCAGGAATTCCCCGCCGGTGGTTGGAACGGTTGCCTTTTCTATGACAGGTGACAGCCAGAATACCGGTTTTTTTGTCAGTTGGTGTGCTTCCATGTATTCCTTCATCGCGCGGGCATTCACCAGGAAACCATCAGCTCTTTGTTGCAGTATTTTCTTACCTGCTGACCGAATCAGGCTGCGAAGTTCCGGGCGAAACGGGTGCATGAAGAAATTCCGGATGTCATGGATGTTGATCAGCACTTTTGCCCTGGTTTGATTTCGCAACGCCGCATAAACGACCAGGTGCCTCGCATCGACACTGTTCAGCAGGATCACATCAAATCGATCCGTAGTAAAAAACTGCCGCAACTGCCTGTAAAATGTACGTACACCTGCTTCGGGATCTGCAAAATGCCATGTAAAGCGGTTGAATTGATGTTTCTGTACAGCTTCAATGTCTTCACGGAAATCAATATTTGTAAAAATGGAAACTTCGTCTGAACGGCGGCCAAACAATTCACACAACGGAAGCACCCAATCTAAGTGAACTGTTTCATAAATTGCAATCTTCATAGCTTATAAAGCCGGTTCAGCATGGTAAATCTGGTAGCGAAGGTCTTTGATGGGTTCAGAACTGAATTCTTCAGTGATATCATTCGCCGTACGGCTAAAATAGTAAGTATTAATATTACCGCCGCCGTTTTACTCTTTGCCGCCAATTATTTCATCATCCGTTTCTTTGGTGAAAGCAATTATGGGGCATACGTGATCATCAATGTGTGGGTTGGTTTTTTTGTTACCGTGATCCTTTTCGGGATGGACGATTTTTTCGTCGCCCAGATGCCGCGGCACCAGGGACAGCCGGCAGCCATCGTCGTCTTCAAATCCATTTTTACCTGGTCCCTGCGTACGTGCCTGGTGATTTTTGGTGTGGTGGTGGCGGTATTTGCGGGACTGGCGTATTTCAATGTTACATCCGGCGTCATTTTTCAATACCGTTACTATCTACCGGCACTTGCCGCTGCGCTGGGACTGTTGACTTTCCTGGTGGCCTTTCTCCGCGGCATGGATCGAATTATCCCTGGGCAGCTCGTTGACAAGATCCTTCGTCCCTCGCTGTTCCTTGCCGGGATCACCGCAGTCTATTTCCTGTCCACGACCTCCCTTGAAACACTGCTGCTGGTACAGCTGGCGGGGATACTGGCTTGCGTCCCGGTACTGTTGTTATTCATCCGCCCGGTGCTTCGTTCAACCGGGGGATCAACGTTATTTGATCGATCCGGCAGGTCAAACGTCGTTTTCCTGGCCATCTCCCTGTTATACCTCCTGAGCACCCGCCTCGATCTGTTTTTCCTTGCAGTCACCATTCCTGCGGATGAAGTAGGTCACTATAACATCGCTGCGCGGATCGCGGACTTTGTTGCCTACCCGCTGACCGCACTGAACCTGCTCATTCCAAATCTCCTTTCCTCCGCGTATCACCAGGAACGAACATCGGTGCGCAGCCTCATCCGGCGGTTATTCCTGCTGACAGCGGGTGTGATGGCGGTCGGCTTTGTTTTTATTTTACTGTTCGGTAAGATCATTCTTTCTTTCTTCGGCGAGAATTTTGAGAGCAGCTACGTGCCGTTGCTGATACTGGCAGGCGGACATATGTTTACAGCCGCTGGTGCACCACTGAATGCGCTTTTCATGGTCAGTGGCCGGCAAAAGCTGTCGTTGTTGTCGCTCGGCTTTGGAGTGCTGGTGACATTCGTTCTCTGCCTGGTGCTGGTACCTTCCATGGGGGCTGTAGGCGCTGCGCTTGCGATCGCGGGTGGCGGCGTGGCGTTCTTTATTGGTGTCTTTTATTCGTACTTAAAATCAGCGGGCAGCTGAACTGTTCCGGACAATCAGCTCCAGCGTGAACTTTTCATTTCTTTCTGCGAATGCCCGAACAGCGGCGGCAGTTGAAAAATGCGGGAAGACCAATTCCTCATCAATAGCCACATTGAAGGAAAGTGCTCCCGGGAATTGTGATTCGAGGATGTCAAGACTCACCAGGAGTTCATCTTTAAAATCAGGCAGCATGTATTCCAGGCTGATAAAACGAACAGGCCGGGAGAGACCCTTCAGCACACGCAGCTCAAAGCCTTCCGTATCCACTTTGATAAAGCAGGGTTGCCCAAATTCGGTGATCAGGCGGTCCAGTGTTGTTGTGCCGATCATTTCCCGCGCTTCGTACGTCACCTGCTCGTTGAACCGCGTAACGCCTTCCTTTTCAGCCAGTGCGCGGAACTTGTTACTGAGGGTATTGAAGGCCGATCCGGGATGGTGAATATAAAAAGGCATTTCCCCGTCGGCATCAGCTGCCGCTTTTTGCAGGAGGATCACCCGTTTCATCCGGTTCCGGAACCGCACCTGCAGCGTTTTGAAATTTGCAGGCTCCGGCTCCAGGCATACGACAGTATCTGCGAATTGAAGGAATACTTCCGTCTTATGACCGTCATTGGCTCCAATGTCAAAAATTATCGGGCATTTCTCGAGGAACGAACTGTAAAAATTAAGTTCTTTTACATATTGTTGCCGCAGATTTGGTTTGAACAACCGCGCGTACCACTTATAGATGATGCTGTACCTGAGGTGCTCAAATCGCCCTGCGTCTACCAGAAGCTGCCTGATCATGTGTTTCATGCCGCAATGAAATTATCAAATCTGGAGCGCGCTGACAGAAAAATGAATCATGAAAATGGTAGCTGCGTCCGACAACATGAAGTCACGGGGCCAGGACTTGCTGGTGTTATTGCTATTCCCGGTTTTCTTCATTCTACATGAATCGAACAGGTACCCGGGGCTGGTCCCCGCAGGGGTTCAGTTAAAATTGCTTGCGACATACGCACTGGTCGTATTAATAATGTACCTGGTTGCACTTGTTATTATGAATGACCGGGTAAAAGCTTTCCTCACATCGATCTGTCTCATACTGTTTTATTTTTTCTTTGGAAGTTATCACGATGTTGCCAGGGATGTTTTCACCGGGTCGCGATTGTCATCCTATTCGGTTGTATTGCCCTTCTGGCTTTTTCTGCTCAGCATATCCATACTGCTGATAAGGTTCAGCAGAAGATCTTTCGGGCGCTTGCACATATTTGCCAAAATGCTCCTTGCTGTCCTGGTACTCCTTGAAACGGTGATCCTGCTGGCTGGTTTGTTGTCAGGAGGATGGAAGAAAAATTTCCTGGCCCTGGAATTTCCGGTGAATAAAACCGTGATGGTCGCCGATTCCCTGAAGCCGGACATTTTCTACGTGGTTTTCGACGAGCATACCAGTACGCGCGTGCTCAGGGAGCAGTTCGGGTACGATAATTCCTCACTGGATGCCGCGTTGCGGGCGAATGGATTTTATGTGGCGGAACAGTCTACCAGCAATTACAACTTTACCCCATTTTCACTGGCATCGACCTTTTCCATGGATTTGCTGAAACTGCCCGCGCC
>DASUVB010000183.1:0-2440 GCA_036373835.1 Flavisolibacter sp.
GCTCCATCAGCTTTACCTGGTCTTCGAACCGCTCGCGCTGGTCAATGGGATCATTCAGCTCGCTGTACGCGTTGGCGATCTCCTTCCCGTTGATGATCAGCTCGAACCTTTCAACCAGCCCGGGCTTGCTGCGGTGCTTCTTGGTGAGCGGGCTCATTTCAACCGGGTAATCCGTGATGAATGTCGGCTGCACATAATGGCGCTCGCAACGCTCTCCAAAGATCTCGTCCACCAGCTTCCCTTTCGCCATGGTATTGTCAACAGGGATGTTGAGTTTGCGGCATACATCCCGTGTCGCGTCCTCGTCCATTTCACTTACATCGAAGCCTGTGTGTTCTTTAATGGCATCGTAAATCGAGATGCGGTGAAAAGGAGTTTTGAATGAAATGATATGATTACCCACCGGCACATCCGTGGTGCCACAAACATCGATCGCCGCTTTTTCGAGCAGGCGTTCGGTGACGTTCATCATCCAGAGATAGTCCTTGTATGCCGTATAGAATTCGAGAATGGTGAACTCGGGGTTATGCGTACGGTCCATGCCTTCGTTACGGAAATTGCGGCTGAATTCGTACACCCAGTCAAATCCGCCCACGATCAGGCGTTTCAGGTACAATTCATTCGCCACGCGTAAGTAAAACGGAACATCCAGTGCATTGTGGTGCGTTGAAAACGGGCGTGCCGCCGCCCCGCCAGGTATTGTCTGAAGTACCGGTGTATCCACTTCCAGTGCCCCGTGCTCATTCAGGAATTCACGAATGGAGTTGATCATCTTCGTACGCTTCACGAAGGTGTCTTTCACAGCCGGGTTGATCACCAGGTCCGCATATCGCTGGCGGTACTTGAACTCAGGATCGGTTACTGCGTCGAAAGTCTGGCCTTCGGCTTCTTTCACGATGGGCAATGGACGCAGCGATTTCGCCAGGAAGGTCAGTTCCTTTACGTGAACAGAAATCTCTCCCATTTTTGTGCGGAACACAAAGCCCTTCACGCCCACAAAGTCCCCGATATCCAGCAGTTTCTTCCAGACAATATCATACAGAGAAGTATCCTCGCCCTTAGCCAGTTCGTCGCGGCGTACATACACCTGGATGCGGCCCTGTGAGTCCTGCAGCTCCGCGAAGCTTGCCTTGCCCATGTCCCTGACGCTCATGATGCGTCCGGCGAGACAAACATTTTCAAATGTTCCGGCGGTGTCTTCCGTAAACGTGCTTTTAATGCCCGCAGAATAATGGCTCACGGGGTAAAGGGCCGCGGGATAGGGATCAATTCCCATCCGCTGGAGCTCGGCCAGCTTTTCCCTCCTTACAATTTCCTGTTCTGACAACTGCGCTGTTTGCATAAGCCGCAAAATTAAGGTTTGACGGGCGGCCGGCATCACAGCGCTGGCGGGTTATTTCTTTTTTGGTGGGAACATCACGGACAGGCCAATACTTGCATTCGCTGATTCCATCAGGGCACCGGTATAATCCCGGTCACTGCCCAGGGGTGTGGAAGTTGACAGCGAAACCTGGATTTTCGCCAGTGGTCCCCCGGCCCGGATGACAAATCCCGGCTCAAAAACCATGAATGACGGGTTCCTCTCTATGTCATACAGCTCCGTTTCCAGCGTCACATCACCGCCCGACGAGATGTAGCGTTCTTTTGTCTTCCAGCTGACATGCCCCAGCCTCGGAACAATGGCTGCTTCAAAATGCTTCGACTTATAACCAATAGAGGGCTGGAGGAACAGCTTCGTGGAATTAACTTTTGAAAAATTCCGGCCGCCATATTCATTCCTCACGGTGCCGGCCCCAATTCCGACGTATGCTTCCATGACCCAGCTGCCCCCTGTGCCGAACCTGGTGAAATATCCCCCGGCCGCTTCGATGTAAGACCCCTTCCCGCTTTCCTCCCGGGTTGTGGTTGAACCATTGATGTTGTAATGTGTGACGTCTTCCTTTTCTCCGGCAGCAAGCCCGTTCACCATGATCCCGATGTTGTCCGTGACCGCAGTAGCAAGCTGCAGCTCGCCACCGGTAAATTCAGAGTCCCCGCCACTCGCCAACAATACATTGAACCGGGTCTCTCGCTTTTCGGCCAGCAGGGGTGCATTTACGGTATTTGGAGCATAGTAAACATGCGTGCAGGAAGCAAGCATCAATGCGATGCCGGTGATTGCCAGTAATTGTTTCATAAATCCATTTAAAATGTATAGGTTGTTATCATCAAACTTTTTTGTTTTGGTACGCACTTTCGCTGGAAATGGGGCTATCCCCGGTTCGCCATCCCCCATGAAAAGTTCTGCCATTGGCTGATGACGCTGAATACAAACCCTTCTTTTTTCCGGAACATCTTCCTGATGGCTATGACTGCCATCTCCGACGGTTCTTACTGAAGTCTCCGGAAATTCCTGCTCAATGATCAACCACAAGGACACTGCCGGGAGGATGCACGCAAG
>DASUVB010000184.1:0-2519 GCA_036373835.1 Flavisolibacter sp.
GTAGCGATGTACGTGTTCCGCAGGTATTACAAGCTGGAAAAATATATTACGCCGAAGCATTTCAATATGATGGGGAAGATCCTGGTGATGCTGGCGCTGCTGTACCTGTATTTCAACATCAATGAATACCTGGTGCCTGCATTCAAGATGAAGAAGCCCGAAGAAGCACACCTGGTAAACCTGTTCGCCGGTGAATTTGCGCCCGTGTTCTGGTTCGCTATCACCATTGGCATGATCCTCCCGATCCTGATATTGCTCACGAAGAAAGGACGCAGGCCGTTGCCGATGTTCATCGCCGGCATCATGGTGGTGGTGGGCGCATGGTTCAAGCGCTACCTGATCGTAACGCCTACCATGCTGCACCCGTTCCTCCCCATGCACGACGCACCACAGCCTTTCTTCCATTATTTCCCAAGCTGGGAAGAGTGGGCGATCGCGTGCGGTTCGCTGGCCGGGGCGCTGCTGGTGATCACGTTCTTTGCCCGCATTTTCCCGATCATCCCGATTCATGAAACTATTATTGAAGGTCAAACTAATGAAGATGAAAAAGCTGCTTAACATACTGGCCTGCCTGGTTGTCCTGTCGCTGCTCAGCGCGCCTGTGTATGCCCAGGAGGCGGAAAAGCCCGAGCTGATGCTCAACCTGCGCTACTTCAACAGCAACAATACGCTGCAATACCTGCAGGCAAAGACCATGATCCGTGCCGACAAGAAAATGCAACCGGCTGAGAATATCCAGGTACTCCTGTATATGGATGAAGTGGCTGAAGGAAACCTGGTTGCCAAAGTGAAAACAAATTCAAAGGGAGAAGCGATCGCATATATCCCGGCTTCGCTGAAAGCCGCCTATGATGCCGCTCCAACCCATACTTTTATCGCCGTGGTACCTGCGTCGAAAGACCAGGAAGAACTCACCAGTGAAGCGGCCGCTACCCGTTCTCGCATTACAATTGACACCCTCAACGAGGAAGGAACAAGGCAGGTAGTAGCAAAGGTGGAGTCGTTCGAGACCGACCAGTGGGTACCCGCTGCCGACGTAGAGCTGAAGATCGGCGTGGCACGCCAGGGTGGTGAGCTGCGTATCGGGGAAGAAGAGACCTACACCACGGATTCCACCGGCACTGTTACCGGGGAATTCAAGCTGGACAAGCTTCCGGCAAAGGATAAAAAGAACAATATCATGCTGGTTGCACGCATCGACGACCATGAGACTTTTGGCAGCGTTTCCGCCGAAAGGCAGGTTCCCTGGGGCGTAGTAACTGCACCGGATGTACATTTTGGCGGGCGTTCCCTGTGGGCTACCCGTGATAAGGCGCCGATCTGGCTGCTGGTTATGGCATTTGGTATCATGGGAGGCGTGTGGGGTGGAATATTCTACCTGGTTTTCCTCATCGTTCGCATCTATAAATTAGGCAAGGATAAAGGTGACCCGACGCCGGCACTTCCAAAGGCACCGGTAAGTCCTCATCTGGCGGAGCTGGAAGTGTGAGAAATCGGTTGATTGTTGATAGAGCCATTGCCTGCAATGGCTCTTTTTTTTGCGACGCATGCATTCTTCGTTAAATTGGAGCATGGTTTTCTGCAGGAACTTCACATACTGGATCGACAAGAGAAGGTGGAAGTATATTTTCCTGCTGACCACACTGGAACTGTCCGGTTGCCCGCCCCGCTGATTGCCGCCATTGCGGCTGTTGTTGTTCGTAACTTTGTTCACTAAACTTTACACATGCCATATTATTATAAGCTGGGAGAGATCCCGCATAAGCGTCATACACAATTTCGTAAGCCTGATGGAGGACTCTATTCTGAACAGCTGTTCTCGACGGAAGGTTTTTCCAATGATTATTCCCTGCTGTACCACATTAACCCTCCCACGCAGATCGTAAAGACCGAAAAGCCGGTGAACGTGATGCCACAGATCGCCGAGGAAAAGATGCTCAGCCACCGCAGCTTCGAGGGCTTCAAAGTGAAGCCGCAAAAGGATTACCTGGACAGCCGTACGCCGGTCCTTGTCAATAACGACGTTCATATCGTGCTGGCCGCACCGCAGGAAAGTGCCAGCGGCTATTTTTACAAGAACGCCGATGCCGATGAGATGATCTTTGTGCACGAAGGTTCCGGGGTGCTCAGGACCATGTACGGTGAGCTGCCGTTCGGCTATGGCGACTACCTGGTCGTACCCAGGGGAACCATTTACCAGGTCCACTTCAATGACGATAAGAACCGCCTGTTCATCGTGGAGTCGTTCAGCCCCATTCGTTTTCCGAAACGCTACCTGAGTAAATACGGGCAGCTGCTGGAGCATTCTCCATTCTGTGAACGTGATATCAGGGCGCCGCAGAATCTGCAGACCCACAACGAAAAGGGTGACTTCATGGTAAAAACAAAAAAGAAGGGCGTGATGTACAACATCCATTATGCCAGCCACCCCTTCGATGTGGTGGGATGGGACGGATACTGCTACCCGTTTGCTTTTTCCATCCATGATTTCGAGCCGATTACAGGTCGCGTGCACCAGC
>DASUVB010000185.1:0-3854 GCA_036373835.1 Flavisolibacter sp.
GATGCTGATGAAGAACGCTTCCGAGTGGATCTCCCTGGTGCCTGTGGTGATCACGAACGGCCACGTCCGTGCAGAAAAAAAATTCTTAACGGTCTGCCGGATGTATGTCGCGAGCCCTCTGTTCGGATCATTGGCAAAATCATGCGCCACCTGTGCATCGAAACCCAGGCCGCACAGCATACAGGCGAAGCGGTCGTTGATCATGAATGCGTCCGAACGCACGCCATGCCCGCGGAATACGATGTCAATGGCCTTGTCGAGATTCTTTGGAATGCCAGCGCTGAATGCAAGTCCATTCCCGGAGCCGCAGGGAAGGATGCCGAACTGCAGGTCGAGCCCGGACAGCCCATGGACCACCTGGTTCACGGTGCCGTCGCCGCCGGCAATGACGATGTCCGTGAAATGCTGCGACGTAATTTCCTCGAGGAGAAAGTTGTAATCGCCGCTGGCAACGGATGGAAAGATGGCAAACGGGAAACCTGCCGCTTCCGTTTTACTGCGGATCAGGTCGTGGACCGGCGCTTTTGTGCCGGTGCCCGAAACGGGATTGACAATATAGAGAAGCTTTCGGGACACTATTGAAACCGGATAGTGCACAAATGTACTCTGCGTACACGAACACGCGCCTTGAGTTCCGGGTCGACAGGAACATACCAGGAATAAATCTTTACCGTGTTATATTTTGAAGCCCATTTACGAAGCTGTGTGGCGGTGACAGCGATCAGCGGCGCCTGTATCTCGTACAGCTCCTCATCCTTCGGGGAGTAAACATTCATGATCCGCACCCATCCCTTCTGCGGCTTTGCCTGCCGGTACGTAAGAACAATTGAGCTTTTCCCGATACCGGCACGGCTGATCAGCACCGTGTTGCGGGCTTCGTTTTCCCCGGTCGCCGAAAGGACCGTTTTGCCACGGTAGCTGACCGTCCAGCTGTCCTGTGCTTCCATGGCCAGTGTCAGCAGTAAGGAAAAGGTGAGCAGGAGTAGCTTCATGCATCTAAAGTATTCAAATCTGGTTCCATGCTGCGTTTGTAAATTGTGAAATGGATCAGCATACGGGAAAATATATCATAGTTTTTGGTGTACTGGTCATATTGGCAGGACTGATCATTTATTTTTTCCATGACCGCATGCACTGGATCGGGAAGCTGCCGGGTGATATCAGGATCGAAAAAGAGAACTCCAGGTTCTACTTTCCGATCACTACCATGCTGCTTTTCAGCCTTGTTCTTACGCTTATTGTTAATATTATCCGTCGCTTCCTGTAGGGGTACGCCAAAACTTTCGTAAAACAGGCCTTTGCGCCCGGTAGCCCCGTTTAATTGACGTACCTTCGCCGACTCTAAAATCTGCCGCCTTAGCCGGGGCAGTAATCAGCGAATATGAACATCAGAAATATAGCGATCATCGCACACGTTGACCATGGAAAGACCACCCTTGTAGACAAAATTCTTCATACCACAAAGGTGTTCCGTGATAACCAGGAGACCGGTGACCTGATCATGGACAGCAATGAACTGGAACGCGAACGCGGCATCACCATCTTTTCAAAAAATGCAGCGGTTGTATATAAGGGCGTTAAGATCAACGTCATCGACACCCCTGGTCACGCCGATTTCGGCGGCGAGGTGGAACGCGTACTGAAAATGGCGGACGGCGTGATCCTGCTGGTCGATGCTTTTGAAGGACCCATGCCGCAAACACGGTTTGTCTTGCAGAAAGCTTTGCAGCTCAGCCTCAAGCCCATCGTGGTGATCAACAAGGTGGACAAGCCGAACTGCCGCCCCGACGAAGTGCATGATGCCATATTCGAACTCTTTTTCAACCTGGATGCCACGGAAGATCAGCTTGATTTCCCGACCTACTATGGTTCGGGCAAGAACGGCTGGTTTAACGATTCCCTGGAGCCCATTGACAATATCAATCCCCTTCTCGATGGGATCCTCAAGCATGTACCGCCGCCGACAGTAGCGGAAGGCCTGCTCCAGATGCAGATCACCTCCCTTGATTATTCATCCTTCCTCGGCAGGATCGCGGTTGGAAAGGTAAGCCGCGGTGTCATCCGCGAGAATCAGCCCGTTTCGCTGATGCAGGCCGACGGCAATATCCGGAAATCCCGCGTGCGCGAGCTGTACGTTTTTGAAGGCATGGGAAAGAAAAAAGTACCGGAAGTGATCGCCGGCGACCTGTGCGCTGTTGTGGGACTTGAAGATTTCAACATCGGCGACACCATTGCCGATTTCGAGAATCCTGAAGCATTACCCGTGATCAGCGTGGACGAACCAACCATGAACATGCTGTTTTCCATCAACAACTCCCCGTTCTTCGGAAAGGATGGAAAATTCGTGACCTCGCGCCACCTGCGCGACAGGTTGATGAAGGAAACGGAAAAAAACCTCGCACTCCGCGTAGAGGATACAGACAGCGCCGACAGCTTCATGGTTTTCGGCAGGGGTATCCTGCACCTGGGCATCCTCATCGAGACCATGCGCCGCGAAGGCTATGAGCTGACCATCGGGCAGCCACAAGTGATCGTGAAAATTATTGACGGCGTAAAGAGTGAGCCTTACGAAAATCTCGTAGTGGACGTGCCGCAGGAATTTGCTTCGAAAGTGATCGACCTGGTCACCCGCCGCAAAGGAGAAATGCACGTGATGGAAACCAAGGGCGACATGCAGCACCTGGAATTCGAGATCCCTTCGCGCGGGCTGATCGGCCTGCGGACCCAGATGCTCACCAGCACGGCAGGTGAAGCGGTGATGAACCACCGGGTGAGCGGCTACAAACCCTGGAAAGGATCGATCCCCGGCCGTAACAATGGCGTGCTGATCGCCAAGGAAGCCGGTACGACCACGGGCTATTCACTGGACAAGCTGCAGGATCGTGGTTTCTTCTTCGTGGAGCCGGGAGAGGAAGTGTACCGCGGCATGATCATCGGCGAAAACAACAAGCCGGGCGACCTGGTCGTGAACCCGAATGAAGGAAAAAAGCTGACCAATATGCGTGCGTCGGGCTCCGATGCCGCCACCAGCATTGCTCCCAAGCGCCTGATGACGCTGGAAGAATGCATGGAATACATCCAGCACGACGAGTGCATCGAAGTAACGCCCAACAATATCCGGATGCGTAAAGTGATCCTGGACGAGGAAGAACGGAAAAAACAGCAGAAAAGGTTAAGCACCGAAGCGGTATAAAGAAAGGCCATTCCCCACGGAATGGCTTTTTAATACATTGTCAAACTTCCCCGAATTTTGGGTTTCCGGCATCTTTGGCCGGCCCTTTGCAATCAGGTAACCATGTGGTCCGCTTTACCAATACTGGCAGTTTTGCTGTTTACGGCATCCTGCAACTTCGTTGACCGGGAAGAAACGTCAACTAAAACGATCAGTTACTCGTATGCCTGCCTGGACAGCGCCGTCGGGGGCAGCACCATTAACAGGACACTGGACAAGACAACCGGCATCATCCGTGACCTGGCGATATCTTCAGACAGCATTACGGATGAAGTGCAAACCGAGTACGGGGACGCCTTTCACCAGGACGCCATTGAAACGAAAACCTTTGTGCTGCTGAAGGACCCGAAAATGACCAGCGAGCTCCAGGAAGTGATGGACGAGCTGCTCGCTTCGCGCGAAAAGCCTTCGCGCATCCGCTACACGATTTATGCGCTGAATGACACGCTGGTGAATGCCTTTACGTTCGGTGGCCGTATATATGTTACAAAGGGCATGTATGAGAAATGCGGTGGGAAGACGCCGCTCCTGTATTCCATCATCGGCCACGAGATCGGCCATTCTGAAAAAGGCCATATCAAGCGGATGATCCAGGAAATGGAATTGTCGAACCAGATCTTTG
>DASUVB010000186.1:0-4045 GCA_036373835.1 Flavisolibacter sp.
CTGATATACCGGTAGGGATCATCAAACAGCCCCAGTTTATATTTTGCTTCGAGAATGAGCCGGCAGGCCCTGTCGATTTCCGAAATACGCACTTTCCCTTCCTTTACAAGTGCTGGCAGGTGCGTGATGAACAATTCCCCCACCATATCCATTTCAACGGGTGCATGTATGGCCTGGTGCGCCACCTGCCTTGCATCACCGGTGCCATGCTGGATCATTTCATTGATCGCGGTATAGTCTGTCACAACGAAACCCCTGAAGCCCCACTGCTTCCTTAACAGGTCATTCATCAGCCAGCGGTTCCCGGATGCGGGAATGCCGTCAATTTCGTTGAATGAGCTCATTACAGAACCTGCGCCGGCGTCGATGCCGGCCTTGTAAGGCGGCAGGTATTCATTATACATCCGGACGCGGCTCATGTCCACCGTGCCATAATCACGCCCGGCTTCGGATGCGCCATACAATGCGAAATGTTTTACACAGGCCATGAGGGTGTTGTTGCCTTTGAGGTCATGCCCCTGGTATCCTGCTACCATGGCCCTTGCCACCTGTGAGCCCAGGAAGGGGTCCTCCCCTGCGCCTTCCGAAACACGTCCCCACCTTGGGTCGCGTGCGATATCAACCATGGGTGAGAAGGTCCAGCACAAACCGTCCGCAGATGCTTCCTCCGCGGCAGCACGCGCCGTCCTTCGGATCAGTGCTGTATCCCATGTGGCCGAGAGTCCCAGCGGTATCGGGAAAATGGTGCGGTGACCATGGATCACATCGTACCCAAAAAGCAGCGGGATCTTCAGCCTCGTTTCCTTCACGGCCAGGTCCTGCAACTTTCTCACGGCAACGGGTGTGTACGAATTGAACACGCCGCCGACCAGGCCTTTGCGGATCTTGCCTTCAACATCCTGGCTCAGCAGAGGTCCTGTTACATCGAAGCCGATGGATGGCAGATTGAGCTGCCCGATCTTTTCTTCGAGCGTCATGCGGCTCATCAGGTTCGTAATGAATGCATTCATCCTTGCATCCGGCTGCTGCGCCAGTACCTGCTGCGCCAAAAAAAGTCCAATGATCAATAAAATCCTGGTCATATGGTTGTTTTATCGTGAGGGCATTTTCAGACTTAGTCGACCCGTATCACCTTTGTGCGCGGCGAAACACCATTCTCATTAATGGCCTCAATGGAAAAATAATATGTTCGTTCCCTGTCCATCGCCTTGTAATAATATTCATTTGCACTATGCACCATGATGCAGTTGTACAGCTTGTCCGGTGAAACGCCTGTGTAAATATTGTATGCATAGGCATTGTCGACGGGCTTCCATTTTATCCACGCGCTGCGTTTGTCTTTCTCCGTACGCAGAACAATGAAGTTGGAAACCGTATCGGGCCTGCTGCCATTTCCATTTCCAAACACACGGAGCCCGCAGATCGCAAATTTACCGGTAGGCATGGCGATATTCTCCAGACGCACGTACCGCGCCTGCACAGGTAACGGCAGCTCTACATAGTCGTGTGGAACATCCTTCGTGTTGCGGCTCTTGTCGGCGATCACCTGCCACTTCTTCCCGTCAGCGGATGCCAGCAGCCTGTAACGGTGAAATACGTTCATTGATTTACCAAGGAACGTCGCGTCCTGGTCCGCATAGTTGATCTGCACGGCACGCACGGTGCTGATGGCACCAAGGTCGGACTGTATCCATTCATTACTGTTGGCTGTCTGTGCACTCCAGTAGGTTTTAATGCTTTCATCCACCGCGTAATTGGGTGCATATCCGCCAAGCGTTGAAGAAACGGTCACCGGCTTGTTGTAATTCAGCAGCATCCACCCCGTGAACCGCGATTGCAGGTGGTCGGCCTTCCCATCCGGCAGGTAGTGTGGGTAGTCACCGAACACGGTGTTGCAGTACATCACATCATCCCTGTCGAAGCCTGCGGGCCAGATGCCGATACGCTGCTCGAAATTATTTTTTACTGAAAGCGCGATCGTTGACGTATGCCACCAGTTCCCCCACGGATCCTGATAAGTTGCCCCATGACCGGCGCCCCTTGCGAAGCCACCGGGCTTGTACGAAATGGGATCGGGCTGTGGTACGAAAGGTCCCAGCGGGTGATTCCCGACAACAACCCCATCTGCATAGCCGCTGAATTCCGTACCCGGAGCACCATACTGCAGGTAATACTTCCCGTTATGCTTTGTCATCCAGGCCCCCTCGATGAACGGGTCGAGAAATGTATTATCCATGTACTCCCCGAACCGGTGCCAACCATACCGGTAATCCTCGAGAAGGTACATTTCCTTTCTCGTGCCGATGGGCAGTAAGGTTTTGCGATCCAGTTCCACGCCATACAGCGGGTACTTGTTGCTGCTGCCATTATACATGTACAGCCGTTTGTCATCATCCGCAAAGAAAGCAGGATCCCAGCCACCAATCTCCAGGGAGTCGAGTGCTTCCTTCCACACATTGCCTTTTGGATCAGTGCTCATCCAGATGGGGAAATTTTTCGAATAGGTTGAGCCGAACACCAGCATCGTATCGCCAATGACAACGACGCCCGGCGCACACAATTCGTCGTACACCTTGTGCCAGGGTTTCAAAAAGAACCGCTGGATATAATTCCAATTCAGCATGTCAGAGCTCCACCAGTAGCCCCACTGGTTAGTGGAAAAAAGGTAGTAATCCCCTTTATAGGTAACGATCACCGGGTCTGCCGTGGCGCGGTGCTTACCCCACTGCGAAAAATTGGGAATGGGCGTGTACCCATAGTCGATGTTGACAGGGTTGCAATACGTGCGTTGCTGGGAAATTCCCTGCGTGCTCATGGCGATCAAAACAAGACAGAAGAAGATCCTGTTCATGCTGTTCATTTAAAATAAACTTCGCGCATCATAAAAGTATGTGCCGGATGTTTCATTTCCTGCCGGATAAAGGGCGAATAGGTCTGCACCGAAATAGTTTTTCGCTTCAGGTCCATATCCACGATCCGCAGCCAGCCATTGCCGCCATTCGGGTTGCCGGTTTCCGACTGGTAATTTGCCAGCATCTGGTACACCGGGAAGCCTGCATCGTTGATGCTGATAAGCGTTCCCACCCCCGAGTTCAGGACGTGGCCGGAAAAAACGAAGCGGATGTTGCTGTGCCGCTTCACCAGCTTTTCCCAGATCTGCTCCCCATCATTCACCGAAGCAGTTGCGGTGTCTTTACCAACTCCATACGCCTGCGGGCGCCACTTATCACCAGGACCCTGGCGCGTGCTGTCGGAGTACATGTAGCTGTGTGTATTGATAACGACTATCCGGTCGCGGTGTGCGGCGATCGCGTCACCGGCCCACTGCAGCACGGTATCGCGCGGCCCGAATTCAAGTGACAGGAACATCCACTTCGCGCCGCCCCTGTCAAGAAGGTAATATGCATTGTCCAGTTTCCCGGTTTCAAAAACACCGCCGTACGCTGGCAGGACGGACATGTGCTGCAAGGGGAAGTAATTATTGAACAGGGTTGTATTTCGAATATCTGCAAACTTACCGGGTGCGCTTCCCATATCGTGGTTACCTACAGCGAGTACATACGGCACCTTTTTATCCAGCCTGCGAAAGGATTGCTGTACGACCTTCCATTCCGGATCACTGTTATTCTGCGTCAGGTCTCCCTGCTGCAGCACCATGTCAATGCTTTGTGCATTCCGAAGCACCCAGGTAACCTGCGAATCCAGGACAGCGGGATATTTTTCGGCATAATACTGCGTGTCAGGCAATAACACGAAGCGGACATGCCGTTGCGTGGCGCATGCGCTGATCATCAGGATCCCCAGCAGGTATGGCGCAAATTTCCTGGTCATCGTTTTGAATGCCTATTTAAGATGCGGGCTCGTAAACCCCAGCTTTCTCAGCCCTTCCTGTATCTCGGGACAGCTCATGAACAGGTTCCACAGCAACCCGGAACGGTGGTTCTCCATCATCACGACAATAGGTCCCTGGTCGATCGCGAGATATTTTTTCGGGTACCAGCTGGCCGTTTCACTGAACGCGTCATAAAATCCATAAGGCCCCAGG
>DASUVB010000187.1:0-3441 GCA_036373835.1 Flavisolibacter sp.
TAGGACTTTCTGCTGTGGTGGTGGCAAAAAAAGACTGATGCTGGTTACATTACTTGCATGGCTGTATATCTCGTTCGTGTCCTTTTCCTGGGGCGCCATCTTTTTGTATGTCGTGAAAAGCGAGCGTGAGGCTCCCGGGCAATTCTTTACACGATGCCTCGCGGGACTGGCGGTCGTTGGGATCCTCCTGGGATGGCTATCGCTGTTCATGGCGCTCGGCCATCCAATGATCCAGCTGGTTCTTTTTATTCCGCCTTTGATCTTCTGGATCGTGCTGCCCGGCCAGCGTCGCAGCGCGGTATCACAAGTAGCAGCATTGTTTGGTGGAATGAAATGGTATGCAGTGGTCCTCATGTCTCTTACGCTCGTTCTTATTTTAGTTATGAGCACATGGTACATCTCACACCCCGATACGTTGGGTTACCATGCGCAGACCATTCGCTGGATCGAAGAATATCCCGCGGTGCCGGGACTTGTTCACCTCAGCCCGCGAATGGGTTACCAGGGCCTGTGGTATGTAGTGTGCGCGGGCTTCAGCTTTCCTTTTGTACATGCCGAAGCACTGACCTACGTCAACACGGCCGTTCTTTTCTGGCTGGTGCTCTTTTTCGGCAGGAAGATATCCGATACCAGCAGCCAGCAGGCATCTGCAATACTCTGGACGTTCCTCCTTGCTTTTGCATTGTGGGACTACAATTATATCCGGCTGACCGCTTCTTCGGCCAGCAATGATTTCGTCACCGGGATCTACGTGTGGGCCGCTGTGTATCTGTTTGCAGGCAGCACCCGCAGCGCGCAGGATCTGCTGCTGATCCTCCTGTTCTCTGTTTTCGCGATCACGCTCAAGCTTTCCGTGTTTCCCATCCTGTTGCTTGCGGCGATGGCCGTTTTCCTGCAGGGCCGTTCGCAGGCAAAATGGTTATGGGTCTCCGTATTGCTGATCGTGGTGGTGATGGTACCATTTCTTGCGCGGAATGTCATTACATCCGGTTACCTGCTGTATCCATCGCCATTCCCCGACCTTTTTGCAGTTGACTGGAAACTTGACCACGCCAGTACGGTACTTGAAAAACAGTACATCAGCGCGTGGGCGCGCATCCCGGGAACCGATCATGCGCACGCAGTTGCTGTCCTGGATATGCCGCCTGGCGAGTGGGTGCCACACTGGTGGGCCCTCCGGACACTTCCTGAGAAATTCCTGCTCATATTGACATCGCTGATGCTGGTGGTAACGCTTGTTCGTTACCGGTTGATCCGGTCGGCCCCTCAACGCCACCAGTTCACCCTTCTTATATTACTTACCGGCATTGTTTCCTGGTGGATGCTGGCACCAGATCCGCGATTCTCCATTGGGTTCACGATCCCGTTTTTGGCAATTCTGCTGCTGCTCAACTTCCCGGTTTCGGGGATCACGGTGCCGAAAACCGTTCTGCCGATCTTGTGCGTCATCCTCGCCGCAGCAATCGCAGGGTATTCAGCCTACCGCGTGAAAAATTATTTTGAATGGAAGCACCTGGTCACGCCATCGGGCACCAGGCAGCAGCTTTATGAAACAATGAATTGCCGGGGCATCATCATGACGGTCCCCCTGGTGAACGACTGCGGCGATCAACCTGTTCCCTGTCTCAAAGGAGATTGCGGCAGCATTCAGCCACGGGGTGCGGTTGCGCAGGATGGATTCCGTTCTTCGTGGAAAAAATAATCCCCCGTCGCCGGGGGATTCTGATTATCGCATCAGGTACATTTTACCGTACCCTTTATTGAAATATTTGTCGGTGTCATCGCCTGTGGCCTTATACTTGTCCAGCGACTTGCCATTCAGGTTGGTTATGACCCTGTAGATGTACACGCCGTTACCAAGCTTCTGTCCGTACTGGTCGGTACCATCCCATTTGAATTCTGTGATGTTCCTACCAATATGCAGCGGTCCCAGTTCATCTTTAGTGATCTCGCGCACCACCTTGCCGGTTACCGTCAGGATCTGGATCCGGATGTTCTGCGGCACTTCACTTCCCGTAATCGTAAAGACAAAGGCAGTGGAAGTTGTAAACGGATTCGGGTAGTTCAGCATGTTGGAGATCATCGGCTTGTTGATCACCTCGAACGCCACCCGGTATTCCAGGTTACCCGATTCATTCCCGCTCATATCCTTGCCGGTCACGATCAGCTCATACATACCGTCCTCTTCGAAATAAGGCCTGAAGTTGACAGTTGCCGTATTGTTGGTGCTGGGCGGCTGCTGTGCCGGTGAGAACTGCAGCGTATCATTATCGAACGGGTACGCCCGCATGTTCCCCGATGGATCCTTCACGCGGATGCTCAGGCGCGATGTGTCTGTCAGCATGAACCACTTTGATTCATCCTTCAGCTTCACGAGGATCTCGGGCTTCGAGGAAACAATATCGCCATTCAGAATATGAACATTGTCGAATGTAACGTCAAGCATCGGGTTGAGTGTATCCGGCCTGACATAGAAGTTTGTAAATGCAAAATTGTTGAAGTGGTACTGCTCCGGCTGATCAAAGTCGGGGTTCACCTCCACGTACAGCGTATTGTGGCCTACGAGCGTGCGTGTATCTACCTGGAATCTTACATGCAGCGTATCATTCCCCGGCAGTGGCCTGTGCTTTTGTACCGGCAATACATGCTGAATGTTGTTGCGGTCCGTGATGACCAGCTTCACCTTCAGGCTGTCGAATGGTATGGTCGTGATGTTCCTGAAAGCGATCTTGAAATCCAGCGGTTCGGCCACATCAACGGTGTCACGCTGCTGGAACAAGATATTGGGCGCAATGGCTCCCTCCGGCGCGGGGCTGTAGGTCAGCCTCCAGTAGCGCAACTGGTAAGGTGTCAGGTTCACGGTATCAAGTGTCGCCATTCGCAGCTTCAGGAATGGATACGTCGCCGCATTCACCGAGGTCAGGTCCACTGTCTGGTCGGCCAGGGTGAGGTTATTGAAGAGCACTGTTTCCGTTCCGGTGTTTGTTACACCGATAACGTTGACCGATACCTGGTCGGGCACTGCAGGTTCTGCAAAATTACCGCGCCAGTTCAGCTGCTTCCATTCCAGTGCCGGTCCGAACACCGGGGACGAAATGTAACCGACTGTATCAAGTGATGCACAATCGGCATCCACGGTGATC
Organism: Flavisolibacter sp.; assembly: GCA_036373835.1. Classification (GTDB taxonomy): domain Bacteria; phylum Bacteroidota; class Bacteroidia; order Chitinophagales; family Chitinophagaceae; genus Flavisolibacter. Next base: position 3,144 of record DASUVB010000187.1, read on the forward strand.
GCGTCATAAATGCCATCGCTCAACTCGGACAGCGGGGTAAATTCAGCACTTGCGTTTTTCCTGAACATGAAGATCCAGGAACGGGGACGGTTGAATGAATCCAGGTCGGTAAAGCCCTGGTTGTACAGTTTATGATACAGCGAATTGCCGATGCCGTACAATGCTTCATCAGCCTTCCATGCCTGCGCATAGGTATTGCCGGCCATATCGGGATGACTGTTACTGCGCACCACAACATAATGACCATCGGGAATGGAATCAATGAAGTCCATAGCCCTCTTGCGCCACACGCTTGAGT
>DASUVB010000188.1:0-3594 GCA_036373835.1 Flavisolibacter sp.
ATTTGTGTTGACTAGTCAACAGTCATATTGAACTGCGCAGCCTGTTTCCGGATCATCAGCTCGATCTCCGATTCCAGCGTGCGTTCATTTCCTGTTGCATTTTTCCGCTTCGCTTCGTTCAGGAATGCATCGCGGTTTACGTTCACTGCGGCGATCTCTTTTTGCAATGCTGCCCTTTCCTGCTGTTTTTGTTTTACGAGTGCAGCCAGTTGCTGCCGGTTCTTATTTCGAAGTGAGTCCGGGAGCTCTTCCATCTTTACCTTGCTGATGACGGTGCTGTCCGCACGCGCGGCATCCACGAGGTCCCATGACGTGTTGGAATAGAGATTCTGGCTGCTCTTCACCTTGGTTCGTTCAAACTTCCGTGACTTGAAAGCTTCAGCATCCACCTGCGTCTGCCGTGCAACATTTGCTGCACCGTAGTGCCCGTAGCCGATATATGTGTGGTTCAACCTTGTATTCAGCACATACAGCGTACTGTCATATGGTGTAGGGATGCTGAACACGGGGGCATTATGGTTGATGTTAGTGTAGCTGCCGCTGCCACATTCGCTGATGTTCCATCCCTCGCGGATCCCGGATTCACGGTCGCCGCAATAGATAGTGTTAATGATGACGCCTTTTTTCTTCGCTTCCTCGCATGCTTTCAGGTATGGGACATTTCCCTGCAGGAAGCTTTCATTGCCGGAAATGAAGATCACCTTGTAGCTTTTGGGAGATGTGTCCCACTTCAGTTCGGTCAGGCTGGTGTACATCACATGGCCGCAGTACTCGTCGCCTCCGTTTGTCGTGAGCGCGAACAAGTCTTTCGACAGCTTGTCAAGATCATTGGTAAAGGGACTGAGCTGCCTGATGTAGCCTTGCGAAGAACTGTTGGTAGGCCGGCCATATTCGTACAGGGCAATTTCGATCGTCGGCGTGTTGCCGTCGCACCGGGCCTTGCCCATGACGGTCACCATGTTCCATAGCTGGGACTTGGCCTGCTCAATGAGGCCGGTCATGCTACCGCTCACGTCGAGCAGGATGGCTGCCTGTATCTTTGCTTCTTTTTTCGTGGTGACAGGATTTTCAACGGCCGGGCTGGAATTCGAATTCGTGGAGGCGGCACCGGAAAACAGTGTTGCGACAAGCGCTGCTGCAGTGGTTTTTAAAAGCAGGGACATAGCTGGTTTTTCCCTTTGATGAACCCGCGGCCGGAATTACATAAGCCCGGAATGTTTTTGATCATTTCTTAACATTTGGCGAACGCGCACAAAAAAGGCGCTACAGGCGCCTTTTTTATAAGTCATAGGGATAATAAGTTAGAAGTTGACGCCGATGCCGACTTTCAGGGAGCGGTTGTAAGCGTCCATGTTCTGATCCGCGTCCGTCTTCATGAGCCCGTGATCATAGGCCGCCGTCAGGGAAATATTTTTAAAGCGGTATCCAACGCCACCGGTAACGCCGGCATCCCAGCGATTCATGTATTCGGTAGCATCCATTTTACGGTTGAAAATGTTATAGCCGAGTATGCCGGCTGACGTCTTGAGGTCAGCCTGCGCCAGGTAGGATACGTGCGGTCCCGCAAAGACCTGGAAGCCGCTGATCGTTGCCTTCAGCACAACAGGCATATCCACGTAGTGCGTATTCAGCTGGGCCTTTGCGCCGGCGCCGAGGAACTCCACACCCTTCAGGTCAAGTGCTCCGCGGAGCTCCATGCCTTTCTGCGTGTAGTAGAGGCCCGGCTCCACCGACATCACCTTGCTCAGTGGAATGTTGACATTTCCCCCTGCATAGATCCCCGTCCGGTTGGCCGTGGTGATCATCCCGTCGGTGTATTCGATCAGGTCCTTCAGGCTTTGCATTGCGTCGCCTTCCATGCGCGATGTGGTCACACCTGCACGGATGCCTGCAGATATCTTTTCCTGGGAAAAGGCCGCTGTTGACAGCGCAACAGCTACGAGGAGTACAACTTGTTTTTTCATAAGTAGGAACGATTTATTGCCGTTCGAATGTGAGAATGGAAAAGCTGCGGTTTGATTAACGCCGGTTCGATAAGGTTGTGTTAAATGGACCCGGCGGTGGTTAATCACCCCTGCTTAACTTCGGGTATTACAAAAACGCTATTTATGAATCGAGTGTTCCCCGTATTCCTGATACTGTTCCTGGCCGCTGCATGCGATAACAGGACCGCATCGCAAACAGAAGAGAAGGAAGAAGGGCTGCAGGCCCTGAACGCCGACAGCCTGGCGCAAAACATCAGGACCTTGTCCGCCGACGACTTCATGGGACGCAAGCCGTTTACCGAAGGCGAGAAAAAGACGATCGACTTCCTGCAGCAGAAGTTCAGCCAGCTGGGGCTGGAACCTGGTAACAATGGCAGCTTTCTCCAGGAAGTGCCGATGGTGAATATCGAAACCACGGCAGACAGCGTGATGCAGGTGCAGGCGCCCGGTGGCACGTTTACGCTGAGAGGGCTGCATGATTATGTATTATGGACCGAGCGGACGGATCCCCAGGTCACACTCAACCAGGACGACGTGGTATTCGCAGGATATGGCGTGGTGGCTCCCGAGTATAACTGGAATGATTATGCAGGTGTTGACGTGAAGGGAAAGATCGTCATGGTCATGGTGAATGACCCGGGGTATGGCGTGGATTCTGCCCTTTTCAAAGGCGATACCATGACCTATTACGGCCGCTGGACGTACAAGTTCGAGGAGGCCGCGCGCCAGGGCGCAAAGGCGTGCATCATCATCCATAAGACAAAGCCCGCCAGCTACCCGTTCACCGTGGTACAGAATAACTGGAACGGGTCGCGCTTGCGGCTGAACGACCAGCGCCAGTATTGTACGGCAGTAGGCTGGGTATCCGAAGAAGCAGCGGCGAAGCTGTTGCAGGCCGCCGGCCAGGATACCACGCTGTACGCAAAGGCGAACCAGCGCGGTTTCGTGGCGCAACCGCTACCGCTGAAGCTCTCGACCACCATACGCGTGAAAACCACGTACAACAAAACATACAATGTCATTGCAAAGATCCCGGGCGCATCAAAGCCGGACGAATGCATCATCTACACGGCGCACTGGGATCACCTGGGTATCGGGAAGCCGGACGAGAAAGGAGATTCGATCTATAATGGCGCGCTTGACAATGCCAGCGGCACTGCGGGGCTGATCGAGCTGGCGCGTGCGTTCAAAAGCCTGGAGCAGGCACCGGCGCGTACAATTGTTTTCCTTGCGGTAACCGCGGAAGAGCAGGGGCTCTGGGGCTCCGCTTATTATGCGCAGAACCCCGTGTTCCCGGTCAGCAAGACAGTGGCAAACATTAACATGGATGGCCTGAACCTGCTGGGAAAGGCGAAGGACCTGATCATCGTAGGCAAGGGCCAGTCTGACCTGGAAGATTCGCTGGAAAATGCCGCAGACCAGCTGGAGCGAAAAGTGACATTTGAGACGCACCCCGAAGCAGGATACTACTATCGTTCTGATCATTTCAATTTTGCGAAGGTGGGGATACCGGCGCTGTACACGGCCCGCGGCATCGAGATAGAAGGGAAGGATGCCGGTTATGGAAAGAAGGCAGACGAAGACTACCGCGCCCAACACTATCACCGCC
>DASUVB010000189.1:0-5657 GCA_036373835.1 Flavisolibacter sp.
GGGTATGATGCCATCCAGAATCACTCCACCATTGACCATAATTACCTGGAAACAGGGTTCTGGGCAAAAAGCCTGGGCGAAGAGCTGCCTAACCAGGGGCTTACCGCCACCTTTATTGTAAGAATTGACGATGTTACCCGCGAGGCGCTGAAGGGGGTGACAGCCTCCATGGACGAAGCGACGCGCCAGTCCGTGATCGATAAAAACATCAATGACATCCGCAGGAGTGCCCGGGCCGAAACCTGGCAGGGCACCCTGGTGCGTCCTTTTTATTATGGTAACCAGTACTACCTGTTCGTGACGGAAACATTCCGTGACGTGAGGCTGGTAGGGGCACCTCCCTCCTCTATCGGGAAATTCGGCGCTGATACCGACAACTGGGTATGGCCCCGCCATACCGGGGATTTCTCTATGTTCCGCATCTATGCCGGTAAGGACAACCGCCCGGCCGACTATTCTGTTGATAACGTTCCTTATAAACCAAAGCGTTCCCTGAGCATTTCACTGGATGGCGTGGCGCAAAACGACTTCACCATGGTATTTGGCTTCCCGGGACGCACGCAGGAATACCTGCCCGCATCCGGCGTACGCCTGAATGCAGAAGTTCTCAACCCTGTCAAGATTGGCATCAGGGATGAAACGCTGAAGATATGGGACAGCCACATGAGAAGCGACGCCCAGACAAAGATCCAGTATTCGTCAAAGTATGCTTCGATGGCAAACGCCTGGAAGAAGTGGATTGGAGAAAGCGGGGGCATTGCCAGTACCGGCGCCATTGCGAAGAAGCTGGCTTACGAGGCAGAATACCGCAAAAGGCTCGGGCAGAATCCCGCATTGAAATCAAAGTATGACGGTGTTCTTGAGCAGCTTGACCAGAAATACCAGGCGCTGCAACCCCTTGCACTTGTACGCGACCGATACCTGGAAACGGCAAATGCCATTGAATTGTTCGCGATCACCAACCAGTTGAGAAGGGTATTACGAACGTATTCCAGCCAGGGTGAAACCGGCTTCCAGAGGTCGAAGGACAGCGTGCTTCATTCCCTCGAGGAATTTTTCCGGGACTACCGCGCGGACATTGACCGGAAAGTGATGGCGGCGCTGCTCGATGATTACTTCACGAACGTCCCGGCCGGCTTCACAGGCAGCTATGCAGCTGAGCTCTGGAATCAAAGCAGGGATGCTGAGAAAATCGCTGCCGGCATTTACACTGGTTCGGGTCTCGTATCGCTGGATGGTGTCCGCAGGATACTTTCGCTTCCCGCCGCGGAGGCTGTGAAGGCGATCGGGGATGATCCTGCCTTCCGCTTTACCACCGCGCTGGCCGAAGCCTACCAGAAGAATACAGCGCCGCCGGTAAATGCCCTGCAGAACGAGATCAACCAGCTGCAGCGCACCTATATGCAGGCGCAGATGGACGTGTTCCGTGAAAAGAAGTTCTATCCTGATGCCAACAGCACCCTGCGCGTTACATACGGGCAGGTGAAGGGTTACCGGCCACGCGATGCTGTCTCATACGGGTATTACACTTACCTGGATGGCGTGATGGAAAAGTACAAGCCGGGCGATTATGAATTTGATGTACCGCAGCGGCTGATCGAATTATACAGGTCGAAGGACTACGGCCCATACGGGAAGAATGGCAAAATGCCGGTATGCTTTATCGGCTCAAACCATACCACCGGCGGGAATTCCGGCAGCCCTGCGCTGGATGCGTACGGGAACCTGATCGGGCTGAATTTCGACCGCGTCTGGGAAGGTACCATGAGCGACCTGAATTATGATCCGAGCATCTGCCGGAATATCATGGTCGACATTCGCTATGTATTATTTATCGTAGACAAATATGCCGGCGCCACGAACCTGATCCAGGAGATGAAACTGGTGCATCCGAAGGCAAAAAAGTCATGAACCGCAATCGGCTGGAACCCTTGAAATTTAGGCGTTTCAGGGGTTTCGCCGCCTTGCATATACCACATATTCCCCTATTTTTGCTCTCCGTTTTAAAAAGCTACTATGTCAATTATTCAAAGAATCAGGGATAAAGGCGCGCTCATTTCTGCCATTGTAATCGCCCTTGCCCTGCTCGGTTTCATTTTGATGGATGCCTTCGCAGGCAGGACCGGGGTCGGGGGAAGCAGCAGCAGTACCGTTGGGAAGATCAATGGCCACAAGGTGGATTACAACTCGTTCAACTACAAGGTACAGGCATACCAGGAGCGCGGTGGCGGTGGTGAGAATGCAGCGCAACAGGCTATCGAAGAAGCCTGGAAGGCCGAAATTGACAGCGTACTGCTGACAGAACAGTTTGACGAACTCGGATTGAGCGTTACGGACAAGGAGATCAACGATATTCTTTTTGGCGCAAACCCGCCGCAGGATCTTCGCCAGCGCTTTACAGACTCTGCGACTGGCCAGTATAATGCCCGGGAAGCGCAGCAGTTCGTCAACCAGTTGAAAAAAAGCAGCCGCGCGGAAGAAAAAGACCAGCTGGCCGCCTACATACAAAACCAGCACAACACGCGGCTGGTGGAGAAATTCACAGCGCTTTTTACGAACACCGCATATTACCCGGACTGGTACCTGCAGAAAAGGAATGCCAACAACAGCATTATTTCGAAAGTATCTTTTGTTGCAGTGCCTTACTCAACTATTCCTGACAGCAGTGTAAAAGTAAGCGACGACGAAATTGACGCGTACGTCAGGGAGCACCGCAAGCTTTTTGAACAGAAGGAAGAAACACGCTCTATTTCATACGTGCTTTTTTCTGCAAGGCCTACAGCAGCCGACAGTGCGGCAGCGCGTGCGCAACTAATGGAACTGCGCCCTGTATTTGATACGGTTACGCAATACACAACATTTATACAGAAGAACAGCACCCTTCCCTATTACGATGGATACATTTCAAAAGAGAATATCCAGAACCCGAACAAGGATTCGATCCTGAGCGGGCCCGTTGGCGCTTCCTATGGCCCTTACCTTGATGAGGGACAGCCGGGCCAGCCAAGCCAGCTTGTCCTGTCCAAGATCGTTGATGTGAAGACGATTCCGGATACCGTGAAGGTGCGTCACATCCTCGTGTCCCTGTACCAGCAGGATCCGAACACCGGGCAGCGCTTCCAGATCCGCGATGAAGCATCCGCCAAAAAACTGATCGACAGCGTACAAGGCCTGCTCCAGGCTGGGCAAAGCTTCGACAGCCTGGTGCTGAAGTTTTCCGAAGATCCCGGCAGCAAGAACACAGGCGGGGTGTACGAGAACGTAGTTTCCGGCCGCATGGTTCCGACATTCAATGATTTCATCTTTACTGGTAAGACCGGTGACATTGGCGTGGTTAAAACCGATTACGGATATCACCTGGTGGAGATCATGTCACAAACGGGTTCCGCACAGGGATACAAGATCGCCTACCTGGCCAGGCCGGTCATCAGCAGCCCTGATACGGAAAACGAAGCCCAGAATGCCGCCAACATGTTTGCCGGCGACAGCCGCGACCTCAAATCATTCAACGAGAACTGGGAAAAGAACCTGCGTAATAAGGGGATCAACAAAATGCAGGCGAATGATATTATGCCCATGTCATGGGGTGTCCAGGGTATCACCGGTGCGAACCGCCGGTTTGTAAAAGCCATATTCGAAGCCGACAAGGGCGACATTGTGGGACCAGAGCGTATAGGAGACGACTATATCGTTGCCGTAGTTACGGAAGTGAACAAGGCAGGCCTCCAGAATGCTTCCCGTGCCCGGATGGTGGTGGAGCCCGTGCTTCGCAATAAGAAGAAAGCAGAAATGATCCGCAAGAATATCGGTCAGGTCACTACGCTGGAGGCAGTGGCTTCCAAAATGGGACAGCAGATCCAGACCGTGGACAGCGTGCGTTTTGCAGGCGGCAGCATGATCAGCTTTGAGAACAAGATCGTAGGCGCAGCAGCCAATATGGCCAATAACGGTAAGGTGATCACCGAACCCATTTCCGGCCAGCAGGGCGTTTACGTGGTTCGCGTTGATTACGTGGGAACAACACCTGTGGAAGCAGCGAATCTTGACATGCAGCGTGCACAGCTCGAAGCACAGGCGCGCCAGATGATGAGCAGCCAGATGCAGTACGGCAATCACCCGCTACTGGATCCCCTCAAGCGCGCGGCGAAGATCAAGGACTACCGCTCAGAATTTTTCTAGGATAGCAGGCCGCCTTCGGGCGGCTTTTTAATTACGGATTGGCAAATGGTTAAGAAGGGGATGTCTACTTTTGCAGTATGAGCGATGCAATCGTGAACAAGGTGGCGGGCAGCGGCCTGGTGACACTTGACCTTGAGGAATACCTCCCAAAGGGCGGCCTGACGGTATTTGACCTGAAGGACCATCTCTTCATGGAAATGATCCTGAAGGAAAAGGATTTCCGCGAAGCCCTGAAAACCTTCGACTGGGAGCAATACCGCGACAAGAATGTGGCGGTGCTGTGCTCGGCCGATGCCGTCATACCGATGTGGGCCTATATGCTTGTTGTCACCTACCTGCAGCCCGTCGCGTCGTTTGTTTTTGCCGGTACAGAGCACGAAATGTTCCAGCACCTTTTCCTGCGCAACATCCAGCAGCTGGATATTTCAGCATTCGCTGACCAGCGCGTGGTGGTGAAGGGATGCGGCGATACGGAAATGGGACCGTACGCATACGCGGAAATAACACGGCTGCTGCTGCCGGTGGTAAAAAGCATCATGTACGGAGAGCCGTGCAGCACTGTCCCTGTCTATAAAAAGAAATGAGATACCCGGTTTTTTGGGGATGCATGTTTGCGTTGTACGCCCTGTCCTGCAACAACGAAGGCAAAAGCACGGCTACAGGGCAAGATACTGCTACGGCGAACGGGAACGTGCGTAAGGACGACCGTATTTCGTTTCCTTCCTTTTTCGAATTCCTGGAGCAACAGGACTCATCTTTTGATGCGGGCCTTTTCCAAAGTGAGGGAACCCTGGCTTTTACGGAGCCTTCCTCACCAATCGACACAAACGCACTGAAGGAATATCTTCCTTACATGGTGTATAACAGCGACCGGTCGCTTGCGACAGACATCATATCGTACAACTATGTACCCGGGACCAGCAACAACAGGATCGTATTTGAAGAAGCAGGCCCCGATTTTGAAGCAGCGCTTCTTGACATAAAAAAAAATACAAGAACAAGGTTGCTGTTTTTTGGAACGACCGGCTTTGTGTATGCTGCGCGGTGGGAGAATGATCATACCGCGCTGCTGGCAGGCATCATCGACATGGAAGCTGATTCCGTCCGCCCCGCCCTGTGGCGGTTTGATCTGCACCAGCAGACGAAAACGGTATACATGTATCCTTCACTGGTACGGGCCAACATGAGTTTACTGAAACGGGAGATCCCGTTACATGTCAGAACCAGCCGCGCCTTTTGAACAGGAACAACATCATCACGGGAATGAACAGCATCAGCGCAACCGCAATGTAAAAGCCCCATTGGTTGTGCGCTGTGGGGATCACGTCAAAATTCATCCCGAAGATCCCCCCGATCACGGTTGCCGGGGCCATCAGGCAGGTAACGATTGCCATTACCTTCATCACTTCATTCATGCGGAGGTTTACATTGTTGATGTACAGGTCCTGCATGCTGATCATGATATCACGGTAGTTCTC
>DASUVB010000190.1:0-2461 GCA_036373835.1 Flavisolibacter sp.
TCCACCCGTAGATTATTGATGATAAATTCCTGCCGTTCCTGCGTGTTCTTGCCCATGTAATATTCCAGCAGGTGCTGGATGTGATCGCCATGCTCCAGGATCACCGGCTGCAGCCGCATCTCTTCACCGATGAACCTGCCGAATTCATCCGGGGAGATCTCGCCCAGCCCCTTGAAGCGCGTGATCTCCGGCCTGCTTCCCAGCTTTTTCACGGCTGCCTGCTTTTCGGATTCAGAATAACAATATATCGTTTCCTGCTTGTTGCGCACGCGGAACAACGGTGTTTCCAGGATATAGACATGGCTGTTCTTGACCAGGTCGGGAAAGAACTGCAGGAAGAATGTCATGATCAGGAGCCGAATGTGCATACCGTCAACATCCGCGTCTGTAGCAATGATGATCTGGTTGAAGCGCAGCCCGTCAAGCCCTTCCTCGATATTCAATGCATGCTGCAGCAGGTTCAGCTCTTCGTTCTCATACACCACTTTCTTACTCATTCCGAAGCAGTTCAGCGGCTTGCCCCGTAAACTGAACACGGCCTGTGATTCTACATCCCGCGCCTTGGTGATCGACCCGCTGGCGGAGTCGCCCTCGGTAATAAAGATCGTGGTACGCTTCTGCGCGGCAAAGAATTCCTCCTTGTTTTTCGATGGCGGCTCGTCGTTCAGGTGCACCCTGCAGTCCCTGAGCTTCTTGTTGTGAAGGTTGGCTTTCTTGGCACGTTCATTCGCCAGCTTCTTGATACCGGCGAGGTCCTTCCGTTCCCGTTCGCTCTGCTCAATACGTTTTTTCAGCGCGTCTGCGACCGACGGGTTCTTGTGCAGGTAATTATCCAGTTGCTTTGACAGGAAGTCCTGCACGAACTGGCGCATGCTGGGACCACCTTCATCAACATTCAGCGAACCCAGCTTCGTTTTTGTCTGCGATTCGAACACCGGCTCCACCACGCGCACGGAAACCGCAGCCACAATACTCTGGCGGATATCAGATGCATCGTAATCCTTCTTGAAGTAGTCACGGATCACCTTGACATAGGCTTCGCGAAAGGCCGCCTGGTGGGTGCCACCCTGTGTAGTATGCTGGCCGTTGACGAAGCTGTAATAATCCTCGCCATAATCATTGTTGTGCGTGATGGCGACCTCTATGTCATCTCCCTTCAGGTGAATGATGGGATAACGAATGCTCTCCGGGTTGGTGTCTGCATTGGTCTGCCTGATCAGCAGGTCCAGCAGGCCGTTCCTGCTTACGTAGGATTTCCCGTTAAAAATGATGCGCAGGCCTGCATTCAGGAAACAATAATTCCAGATCTGCTTTTCCAGGTATTCGGGAATGAAGTGGAAGTTTTTAAATACGGTATCATCGGGGATGAACGTAACCAGCGTGCCGTTCTCGCCATCAGCCTTCACCTCGCGGTATTCCTTCACCAGGACGCCGCGTTCAAATTCAGCTTCCTTTACCTTACCCTCGCGGAAAGAAGCAACCTTGAAATAATAGCTGAGCGCATTTACCGCTTTCGTACCAACGCCATTCAGGCCGACGCTTTTCTGGAACACCTTGCTGTCGTACTTGGCACCCGTGTTGATCTTGCTGACCACATCGACGACCTTGCCAAGGGGAATGCCCCGGCCGTAATCGCGGATAGAGACGGTTTTGTCCTTTATGGTGACTTCGATCGTCTTCCCGTAACCCATCGTGTATTCGTCGATGCAGTTATCGATCACTTCTTTAACCAGGACATAAATTCCGTCGTCGGGACTGGAGCCGTCGCCGAGCTTTCCGATATACATACCGGGACGAAGGCGGATGTGTTCTTTCCAGTCAAGGCTCCGGATACTTTCCTCGGTATATTCAAAAAGGTTCTTTTTAGTTTCTGCCATAGGATGATCCCCGGGTAAAAATAAAGGTTTGCTGCCCGATGCTGTTTCCGGCAAAGGTGGATAAACAGGAATGTTACCAGCTCAGCAGCGGGCAAATATAGTCAAAAACCACAGGCATTTTACTAAATCCTTTAGCTGTGAACAACTGGCGTTTCGGCGCATTTTTTGACGCAGTATATTGAGTTTCAACGTTTAGCGACAGTGGATTTTTTTATCAAACCTTTCTTGGATTCCTGGTTTGAAAACCCCTAATTTTGAATCATCCAATTGGCTGAGAAGCCATCCTGCTAACTGCCTCACTACCCTTAAATTCTGCTTACAACCTGTTACTGACTAACCCTGGAAAGTAAATCCCAAAGGAGGAAGAAATGTATTCGTTTAGCTTGCTGGAGCCGGGATGCTATTACCTGGTTCAGGAAAAGATTGACTCGCCGATTGAACTGATTAAAGTGACAGTTGAGAGCGACCATTGTATGTACGTGTATAAATACCAGGACGAACTGGTCACAGGCTGGAAGCGTAAAACCGACCAGATATACGACATCCTGGAATGCCTCTCTGACAAAGCGGTGGAAGAATGGGAA
>DASUVB010000191.1:0-3179 GCA_036373835.1 Flavisolibacter sp.
ATCATCGTGGGGCTTGATATCGGGACCACCAAGATCGCCGTGATCGCGGGCCGGAAGAATGAGTTCGGGAAGATGGAGATCCTCGGTTTCGGCAGGGCCAATTCGAATGGTGTGAAGCATGGCCAGGTGCTGAACATTGACGAAACCATCAAGGCCATCCAGACCGCGTTGGGCAATTGCTACGCATCCAATCCCAACCTGGAGATCAACGAAGTGTATGTGGGCATTGCAGGGCACCACATAAAAAGCCTGCAGACCCGCGGGGACATTGTGCGGCATGACACGGAAAACGAGATCTCCCAGAAGGAGATCGACCAGCTGGTGGCCGACCAGTACAAAACATACATTCCTGCCGGTGACCAGATCATCGATGTGATCCCACAGGAATACACGGTGGACAATTTCCAGAACATCGCTGATCCTATTGGTTACGGCGGCGTCAAGGTAGGTGCGAACTTCCACATTATTACCGGTGACAAGAACGCCATCCGGAATATCAACCGTTCCGTTGAAAAGGCCAGCCTTGTCACCAAGGACCTGGTGCTGCAGCCGCTGGCATCATCTGCCGCGGTCATGGCGCAGGAAGACCTGGAAGCAGGCGTTGCGATCGTGGATATCGGCGGTGGCACCACTGATCTTGCAGTATTCTACGAGGGCATCCTGAAGCATACTGCCGTCATCCCGTTTGCAGGGGAGAATATCACAAACGATATCAAAACAGGCCTCGGCGTACTGAAGACACAGGCGGAACAGATGAAGGTGCAATTTGGCAGCGCACTCTCCAATGAGGCCAAGTCGAACGCATACATCACCATACCCGGGCTTCGCGGCATGCCGGCAAAAGAGATCAGCGTGAAAAACCTGGCGAACATCATCCAGGCCCGCATGAGCGAGATACTTGATTTCGTTACGTATCACCTGAAGCAGGTCGGGCTGGATAATAAAATGCTGAACGGTGGCATCATCCTCACCGGCGGCGGCTCACAGCTCAAGCACCTCATCCAGCTGACAGAATATGTTACGGGTCTGAATGCACGTATTGGTCTTCCCAACGAACACCTGGCACCGGGTCATATCGAGGAGCTGGCAAAGCCAACCTATGCCACGTGCCTCGGACTGATCCTGAAGGGCTATGACGATTACGAGCATAACCGCAAGCAGTTCCTCCAGAGTTACCACCAGGTTGCGGTTCCGGATGCATTGCGGAACGGGGCCGAGGAAATTACCGAGGAAGTACCCGGAGCAGTGGCAACGGCGGAGCGTCGCAAGGGCATGTCCAATTTCTGGGGCAAGTTCAAGACCAGCCTGATAGAAATTTTTAAGGAAGAAGAAGACCAGCATCTGTAATGATGTATGAACTGAATATTCACACGTTATTACGGCCCGCCGTAATGGCACAAACAAATCTCTTATGATACACTTTGATCTACCTAAGGAAAAATCATCCATTATAAAGGTGATCGGCATTGGCGGAGGCGGAAGCAATGCCGTGAATCACATGTATTCGCAGAATATTGAAGGCGTGAACTTCATCATCTGCAACACCGATGCGCAGGCCATCTCGCAAAGCAGTGTGCCCAACAAGGTGCAGCTCGGACCACACCTGACGCAGGGGCTTGGTGCCGGTGCCAACCCGGAAATTGGCAGGCAGGCAACGGAAGAGTCGCTTGAAGAGATCAAGCACATTCTTGAAGTAAATACCAAAATGGCCTTCGTTACCGCCGGTATGGGCGGCGGCACCGGGACGGGTGGCGCGCCGATCATCTCAAAGATCTGCAAAGACCTGGGTATCCTTACCGTGGGCATTGTTACAACGCCATTTGCATACGAAGGAAAAAAGCGCCAGCAACAGGCCGAAGAGGGTATCAAGAACCTGAAGCAGTACGTGGACACGCTGCTGGTGATCAGCAATGACAAGCTGCGCCACCAGTTCGGAAACCTGAAGATGCGCGAGGCTTTCGCGAAAGCCGATAATGTGCTCGCAACAGCTGCCAAGTGCATCACGGATGTCATCAACAGCACCGGCCAGATCAACGTGGACTTTGCTGATGTATGCACCGTCATGAAGAACGGTGGTGTAGCCATCCTCGGAAATGCCGCGTGCGAAGGCGACAACCGTGCGCAGCGCGCCATCGAGGAAGCGCTCAATTCACCGTTGCTCAATGACAACGAGATCCGTGGGGCCAAGTGGATCCTCATCAATATCAACTCGGCCGAAGGAGAGCATGAGTTCACGATGGATGAAGTGGAGGTCATACAAAGCTACCTTCTCAGCCAGGCAGGTGAGAATACGGACGTCATCCTCGGCCTTGGCTATGATAACACGCTGGGTGCACGCATCGGCATCACGCTGATCGCTACCGGCTTCCAGTACAAGGATCCGTTCACGCAAAGTCCTGCACCAAAGCTGGAGGCGGGCAAAGAAGAAAAGCTGGTGATGGTGCTGGGAGGGGAGCCATCACTCCCAAAGCAGGAAGCCACCATTCCACTCACCACCGAAGACATCCTGGCCCCGAAGCTGATTGACGACGAGGACATCACCGCCATCCCGATGCCTCAGTTGTTTGATGTGCATAATGACGTGCATCTTACACCGCTTTACTTCGAAGAGTCCCGTGAGGAAGTTCCCGAGCCGCCCGAACCCACATCGGTGCAGATGCAGCTGAAGATCCGCGATGAAGCGGCGCCACCTGAAGAGGAAAAGATAGAGCTCGAGCGGAAAAAGGAATGGCTGGACAACAGGTTTGAAGAGCTTCGCCAGTCCATCCTGGCACAGGAGGGTAACGGAAAACCAGGGCAGTCGTCCGCTGCTTCGGGCGGGTACCTGGCAAGACCGTCAAATATTTATGCGGAGCAACAATCAGAGCCAGCACCGGCTGAGCCACCGGCACCGGCGTCAAAACCGGAGGAACAGGAGACGTTCAATATGCAACTTGTCTTCAGAAATGATATACCAGCGGCGGATACGCCGGTTGTGAACCAGGCCCAGACAATGCCCCAGGCAGAGGAACCTGCGCCGCAGGACAGTGCCGGGGAAGACAAACGGAGGGCTGCAGAACGGCTGCAGAAGTTGCGCAACCTGTCGTTCAATATCAATGCAGCTGATCCGAACAACGAGTTTGAGTCGGTCCCGGCATACATCCGCCGCAATATGGAATTATACAACACGGTGTCCTCTG
>DASUVB010000192.1:0-2910 GCA_036373835.1 Flavisolibacter sp.
CCGCAGCATCATGGTTCCTGCTGGGCATCTGGTACGGATGGGGTTATTGCGTGTGCACGGACTGGCACTGGGATGTACGCGAACAGCTGGGATACCGCGACCAGCAGCGGTCATACATACATTTTCTGCTTCTGAAAGTCACGGGCATCAATTTTAATGAACAGCTGGTCGAAACAGCGACACTCATCGGCTTTATTATCAGTCTCATCATGAGTGCCTGGCTTAATATCAGGGACTACCGGCATCGTCACGTTGCGAAAGACAACAGGTGATGCCCGGCTTTGCCCGCGCTGGCACCGTTTTTATACTTTCCGGTTCATGCGTTACCTTCCTATTTTATTCAGCGCCTGGTGCATTTCCTGCGGCGACAATGCCGGCAGTACGCATCACACGGAAACAGATACTTCAACAACAATCCCCGGCAACGAGATGAACACCATCATGCATCGCATGATGGAACAGATGAACGGGGTTCCATCATCCGGCAGCGCTGACCGGGATTTTGCCGCGCTGATGAAGGTGCACCATGAAGCTGCCGTGGAAATGGCGCGTGCGGAGCTGACCTTTGGTAATGACCAGACCATGAAGAACATGGCAGAGATCATCATCAGCGACCAGGAAAAAGAGATCCGCATATTCGACAGTGTGCTGCGATCAGACAGTGCAATGGCGATTACCGGTGATGCATTCTACAGGGAAATGAAATCACTCATGCAACATCCTGCTTCTGAAAAAATACTTACCACTGATGTCGCATTCGCATCAGCGACGATACCGCACCACCAGGGCGCCATTGACATGTCAACAGCGTACCGGCGATATGGAAAGCATCCGCGCCTTCTGCAATTGGCTTCAACAATTATAGAATCACAGAAGCAGGAGATCACACAATTACAGTCATGGCTGATGAACCAGAAGCAGTAATTTGATCCCGGTCATGCTTAGTTGAAAAGGGATTTAAATATCCTTAACATCTTTCTTAAAGTTTCGTTGCTATTCGCTGCAAACTTTGTCCAGCAAGGGTTTGATGGGTACCTTTGTGCTCCCAATTCACCCAAATAACCCAATAACCATGAAGAAACATCATTTTGTAGCTGTCTTTTTTGTGACCCTATCTCTCGCTCTCGTAGCCTTTATCAGCCCCTCGAAAACATTAAGCGCCGCCGAAAAATCTGTTAATGATTCTGTTCTTGTTGCCGCGGCCACAAACACGAAAGCAACCGTGGCTGATAAGCTGATGCAACTGAACCTCCAGGAGATGGGACTCTCACAGGAAGCAGTTACATATGCCGTAAAAGGGTATGAAAAACTGGTGGCATCCGGTACCGTTACCAACCCGCGTTACCTGACGATTGTGGATTTCAGCCAGAATTCACGCAACAAGCGATTTTATCTGCTCGACGTTGAAAAGAACGAAGTGGTCATGAACACGTATGTTTCACATGGCCGCAACAGCGGACTCGACAAGGCGGAAAACTTTTCAAACCGTATTCATTCCAATCAAAGCAGCCTCGGCTTTTATGTAACCAAAACGACATATACGGGGAAGCACGGGAAATCACTGCGTCTTGCCGGTATGGAAGAAGGTTTTAACGATAATGCAGAAGCCCGCGCTATTGTGGTGCACGGTGCCGACTATGTAAACCCCTCGCGCGTGAACAGCGGATACATGGGGCGCAGCCAGGGTTGCCCGGCGCTTTCCAAGGCCGATTACCAGAAGGTAATCGACCTGATCAGGGATGGCTCCGTAATGTTCCTGTACCATCCCACAGCAATGAACTATGTTGACCAGTCACCCCTGCTGAACTAAGCAGAATAATATTGGGTTATGAATCATGCGGCGCTTCTTTCCAGGGGCGCCTTTTCTGTGGTATAAACGGTATCTTCCGGTTATCAAATTGCACTATGTCGAAGATTACCTGGCTGAACCTCCGGGGCTGTCTCACTTTCCTGCTGTTGTGTCTGGTTGCATGCAGGGGCGATGCACTTTCGGAAAAACTCTCTGAATCCAACGCGGTGATCATTACCTTTTATGATGAAGCAGGCGCGGCCGTAAGAACCACGGAAACTTCCGAAAAAAATGCCATCCGGCAAATGGCCAGGTTCGCAGCAGGCGAACCCCTAAAACCTCCTCCCTGCAGCGCTTCCGGCATGATGTCATTCATGAATGGGAAGAAAAATGCTACCGCCCTTTTCTTCCTGGCCGACTCCTGCCGTTACTTCACCATAAACATGAACGACAGCACCGAACACCGTAAAATGTCGAATGAAGCATACGATTTCCTGCAGGCACTAAGCACCGGTAAGAATTATTATTGACTATGGAACTGGTGACATTACAAAGCTTTCCGAATTATATTGATGCCCACATCATCATGGGCCGCCTTGAAGAAGAAGGCATCCGCTGCTGGCTGCAGGATGAGAACACCATCACCATCAACCCTATCCTGACGAACGCTGTTGGTGGCATCAAGGTAATGGTGGTAAAAGACCAGCTCGCGCGCGCCCTGGAGCTGTTGCAGCAGTTCAACGACGAGCGGCGCAGCAGGCTTACATGCCCTGTATGCGGCAGCAACAATATCGAATTTATCAGCAGCCCGCGGAAGGCTGTTAACTGGCTTACGGCTGTGCTGGGAACTTTGTTTGGAGATTACGCGGTTGCCTCCGGGAAAACGTGGCGCTGCTTTACCTGCCATTCAGAATTCAGCGAGCCCGTAGAAAAAGACAGTGCGGATGAACCAAAATAAAAACGATCACCTCGGCGGTGATCGCATTTTCACAGTTAGTTTTGGTTGTCCAAGGATAACGTTATGCAGTTGTCAGGTATGTCCGGATGCGGTTGTTTTTCAAAGGATGATCAAAGGTATACGGCCACGAAATGAAGATGGAAATATTATCGGCCAAACCTGT
>DASUVB010000193.1:0-8124 GCA_036373835.1 Flavisolibacter sp.
ATCATCCTGACGCCCGAATTCCTGAACAGCACGCCGGGCGGACATTTTTTACGTATCGCTGAAAATGAGCAGTACCGGACCACGAACCTGGTGAACGCTACCGGTGGCCGTGTTATTACTGTCAGCATGCAGGGAAAACTAACTGCAAAGGCAGGTTATTCCGCTGCATTAACGGAAATGGTTAACCGCTACAATGCGAGGAACCTGCTGATTACCTTTGCAGAAGTGCCTTCCGGTGGAAATATCCATTTTGTTGATGCAAACGGACCATATCTCGCCTCCGCCGGTTTCCCGAGTGGCGGCAACCCTTACGGACAGGTAAAAGTGTATTCGCGGAATATCGGGCAAAGCACTTCAACCGCGTTCAGGGATTACCTGGCTACCATCCTGGCACATGAAGTGGGACATTGCATTGGATTCCGTCATACAGATTATATGGACCGCAGCTACAGTTGTGGCGGTGGTTATGCTAATGAAGGTGCTTCCTCTGTCGGCGCAGTCTACATTCCCGGCACCGCATCAGGGCCTGATCCTAACAGCTGGATGCTGGCATGCATATCGAGAGGTCAGGATCGTCCCTTCAATGCCAATGACCGTACTGCTTTAGATTATTTATATTAACTGATTGGATCGCATTGCAAGCCGCCTTCAGGCGGCTTTTTTTATGAGGTAACACGGCCGCTTCAGCTTTCCGTCAAAATCGAAGGGCGTCGTCTGCCGGGTAATATCCCTGATACTTTCGCTGTTGACCGATGCCTGGTCCATTTCAAACCGGGTGAAGTTGGTGCTGAAAATCAAAGTTCCGCCGGGCACCAGCGCCTGCAGGCAGTCGTTGATCAGTGACACGTGGTCGCGCTGGATTTCCAGGATGCCCTCCATGCGCTGGCTGTTGCTGAAAGTCGGCGGGTCCATGATGATCAGATCAAACCGCGCAGGCTTCAGTGATTTCAGGTAGGCCAGGACATCGGCATGTACGAAGTCGCAGCGTTCAGAATACAGCTCATTCAGCTCCATATTCCTGCGCGCCCAGTCGAGGTACGTTTTGGAAAGGTCTACCGACACGATCTCGATCGCCCCGCCAGCCGCCGCGTACACGGAAAACGAACCGGTGTAACAGAACAGGTTCAGCACGCGTTTACCGGCAGACATGCCCCGGACCATTTCCCGGGTGTTCCTGTGGTCGAGGAACAGGCCCGTATCCAGGTAATCGGTCAGGTTGATGATAAATTTGAGTCCGTTTTCGCTGACAACCACTTCGTTTTTCTCGCGCGCCAGCTTCTGGTACTGGCCGGTCCTTCCCTCCTTGCGCTGCCGCCTCTTGGTGAAAATATGATCACGGGGAACACCAGTGACGGCAGAAATGACTTCCAGGCACTGTTCCATCCATATGTCGTGCGCCTCGTCGGAGAGTCCGTGCCGGAGTGCATACTCCGGAACGTACACCCATTGATCATACATTTCTATGATCAGCGGGAATTCGGGCAGATCATGGTCGTAAACCCGGTAGCAGCGCACCCCCATCCGGCGTGCCTGCCGACCCAGGTGCCTGGAAACCTTCAGCAGCCGGTTCTGGAACATTAAAAATTTGCCTTCCGGTTGGTTCATTGCTAAAAATTTTAGAACTTCGATGCCCCGGTCATTAAAACAACTCCCTGGTGTATGCAATCGTCGACATAGAGACCACGGGCGGCTATGCCGCTGCCAATGGCATCATCGAGATTTCCGTAAAAATATCGGACGGAACGCGCATTACGGAAGAATTTGAATCGCTTATCAACCCGGGGCAGGCCATCCCGAAGTACATCCAGGCATTTACAGGCATCACTAATGAAATGGTGGCGGACGCACCGCGCTTCGAGGATATCGCCCAGAAAGTATTTACCGTGTTGCAGGGCAACATCTTCATTGCTCATAATGTAAACTTCGACTATTCTTTTGTGAAGCACCACCTGGAACATTATGGTTATTCTTTCCAGGCAAAAAAGCTGTGTACGATCAGGCTCTCGCGGAAGATCTTTCCAAACCTTCCCTCTTACAGCCTGGGCAGGCTGTGCGACTCCCTGGGCATCGACCTGCAGAACCGGCACCGCGCAGGTGGTGACGCCGCGGCGACGGCCATCCTGTTTCACCAACTGCTGGAAAACGACCAGGCAGGCGAGATCCGGCAAAGCCTCCTCAGGAATTCGAAGGACCAGGTACTGCCACCAAATGTGCCGCGGGCTCATTTTGATGCGCTTCCCAAAACACCAGGGGTCTATTATTTTCATGACCAGAAAGGCAGGGTCGTATACGTGGGAAAAGCTAAAAACCTCCGCAACCGCGTCAACAGTCATTTTTCCAATAACTCGGGCGCACGCCAGAAGCAGAATTTCATGCGCCATGTCCACGGCATTACGTTCCAGCCGACGGCAACGGAGCTGATGGCTTCCATCCTGGAGTCAACGGAGATCCGGCGGCTGTGGCCCCTCTTTAATACTTCGCAGAAACGGCACGAAGAAGTGTACGGCATCTTTATGTACGAAGACCGCAACGGCTATATGCGGCTGGCCATTGAGAAAAAAAGAAAGACCTCGATGCCGGTGTACACATTTCATTTCAAGGTGGATGGCTTTGGTGTGATGCGCAGGCTGATGAAGGAATTTCACCTGTGCCCCAAACTGTGCTTTATGCAGGTAAGCCCCGACCGATGTACCGGCATGGACGAAGGGCACTGCAGCGGTGCTTGCGAAAAGACGGAACCGGCGGACACGTATAACCGCAGGGTGCTGGAAGCTATCGCATCATTGACGGCGCGGCCGTCTTACCTGGTGCTGGACAAAGGACTTACGGAGCAGGAAGTTTCCTGCATCATGGTGGTGCAGGGACAGTTCTTCGGGATGGGCTACCTGCCAAAGAACATGGAAACCATCAGCCGCGAAACCATCGCGGAATACGTGCGGCCATACAAGGAGAACAGCTACATCCGCACCCTGCTCACTTCATATGCGGGGACTTACCCTGACCAGATCCGGATGCTGGACGCCGGCTAGATCCACTCAAAATCTTCGGACTGCGGCATTTTGCTGAATACATGATTTACTTCTTCGGGCGGTGACGCAAGCTTGCGCTGCACGAGGTTGATCCATGCACCGTCAACTGTCAGCACAGCTGCGAGGACATCCGCATTTTTCATGATGTGGTGCCGGATGCTCCAGCGGCCATAGTCTTTTTTCGAGCGGACCAGTTCCAGGTTGATCGATACATCGTCGCCAGGGCGTATCTCTTTGCGAAACACGCATTCCTCGCGGAACAGGATGGGCCCGAACTGCAGGCGCTGCATGACTTCGGAAGTCAGGCCGAACTGGTTCAGGAATTCGATCCGGCAGAAAGCACCCCAGTCGTAATACACAGAGTGGCGTAAATGAAAGTTCGGGTCCAGGTCCGACCATCGTACCTGGAGGTTGCGGGAAAAATCATTCATAATAATTGTGCAAAAGTGATGCAAAATCGTGTACCGGCGCACTTAAATTACATTAACGTTCACAACCATACAGGGCCGTTCACCTATTTTTGCGGCTTAATTATTTCCAAATGAAACGCATTCTCCTCGTAGCCCTTGTTCTGATATCTGTTGCTTCCTATGCCCAGAAGCAACCCGCGAAAAAGCCTGCAACACAGAAACCGGTACCTGCCAAATCAACCACTTCACCGGTGCTGAAAAACCAGCTCGATTCGGTGAGCTATGTGATCGGCCTGAGTGTTGCCAACTTTTACACGCAGCAGGGTATCAAAGAACTGAATGCGAACGTGGTGGCCAAAGCCATTAATGATGTTCTGGGCGGAAAGAAAACACTGATCGCCGAAGACCAGGCCAACAATATCATGATGGATTACATGAGGAAGGCGCAGGAAGCGAAGGCAAAGCCGAATATTGAGAACGGAAGGAAATTCCTTGCGCAGAACAAGACGAAGCCAGGTGTCATCACTACGGCATCGGGCCTGCAATATGAAGTGATCACCCAGGGAACGGGTGTGCGTGCTACAGCAGCCGACACGGTTGTGGCACACTATGCCGGCACCCTCCTCGACGGTACTGAATTTGACAACTCCTACAAAAGAGGCGCGCCCATAACCATCCCGGTCGGTAGTGTCATCCGTGGATGGACAGAAGCGCTGCAACTGATGCCGGTCGGGTCCAAATACAAGCTGTACATCCCATTCGAGCTTGGATATGGAACGCATGAAGCCGGCTCGATCCCGCCGGGCTCCGTGCTGATTTTTGAGGTGGAACTGCTTGAAGTCAAACCGAAGCAGTAAAAAAAATGGGGATGATCACAAAGATCATCCCCTTGAGCTAACCGACCTTAAACTATCGCTTCTTTATAACAATGTTACAGAGTCATACTACTGTGGTACGGCTAGTTTGCAGGGGTGGGGATATCTGATGATTTCGCCGTGAACTTCTACGGCAGGATGTACGTTCTTATTGAGTTCAACAAAAGATGGATTGGCTACAGCTTCTCGGGAGAGGAATTGGAAAATTGCGTTCTGATCAAATGTATAAACTTTCAACCTAAAAACAAATTTTCCCAAAGAATTGTCTAGACCAGTTCGCGCGTCCTTTCCTGCACCCATTGCACAGCTATGTCAAACTGTTCTTTTTCGGTCAGGCGTGTATTGTCAAGCACCAGGGCATCATCTGCCTTACGCAGGGGACTGATCTCGCGGTTGGAGTCGATATAATCCCGTAATTCCAGGTTGTTCCGTACTTCGTCAAGCGTAATATTGGGATTTTTCTCAAAAAGCTCCTGGAAGCGCCGTTCCACCCTTACAGCGTTGTCAGCAGTCATAAAGATCTTCAGTTCGGCATCGGGAAACACCACGGTTCCAATGTCCCGGCCATCCATGACCAGGCCCCTGTTACGCCCCATGCGCTGTTGCTGGGCCACAGCGTAATCGCGAACTTCCTTTATCGCGGCCACCTCGCTTACTTTTTCAGCTACTACCAGGTCGCGGATAACGTACTCTACGTTCTCGCCGTTGAGGTAGATCTCCGACATCTCGCTTTTCGGGTTGTAAATAAACTCCAGCGAAATCTCGTCCAGTGCCGCGACCACCTGCTCCCGGTCTGTCCAGTCCACGTGGTTCCTGAGAAAATGCAGGGTAATGGCGCGGTACATGCCGCCGCTGTCCACGTATACGTAGCCGAGTGCACGTGCCAGCTGTTTGGCGAGTGTGCTTTTACCGCAGGATGACCAGCCGTCAATTGTGATAATGATCTTCTTCTTCATGACCTGTTGTTGCAAAAATGATAACAATGAAGCAGATGGCAAAGAATTATGAACTGCAGATTCGGGTCAGTTTGACCCGTATCAAATTTGGTGCATTGCACTGGCATTCACCGACATTATGCCCTTTTTTAACGACAATCTCATCCGGAAGCGGGTTTGCTTAATATTATTGTACAAAACAAACCTATGCGTAAAACCACAAGTCACCTTACAGCCATTGCTGTATCCGCCCTGGCCATTGCGGCCTTCAGTTCGTGCCAGAAAACAGTAACAGATGACCAGCTTTCTGAAACCCAGGTCAGTGAACTCCGCGAATACGTTGCTGCTACCGTCGGCACCACTGCAGATAAGGTAATTTACAACGCGCAGGCAGGGAATTTTGCCATTGGTGACGGGCTGGTTTCTCTTGAAGATGCCATGACACGGATGAAATATGTACCGCTGGATGGCGGCTCTACAGCCAACAAAATGTCGCAGCGCATCAATTATTACACGGTTAGTTCAGCGAAGCAGTCGAATATCAGGATGTATGCCGATGCATCGGTCCCGGCTGACTGGCTGGCTGCCCTGGATAATGCCATTGCCAACTGGAACAGCACGAACAGCAATATTTATATTACCCGTGTAACCTCGGCCACGACGACTACCACAACAACCACCGGCGGCAACGGTAAAGGAAAAAAGAACAATGGTGGCTCCACGACAACAACAACCACGACTCCTTCGTATGATATCCTGGTGACCACAACTTATAACAATGCCACCAGCACCATTGCTACGGCGTATTACCCGGACTATTATGGGAACCCCGGCAGGTCCATTACCATCAATACTTATTACAATTACCTGAATGCGTCATACAAGGTCTTTGCGCTGACGCATGAAGCAGGACATAATATTGGGTTTAGCCACACCGATCAGACCTATGGCACACTGGTTCCCGGCACCCCGGAAGTTGACCCGAATTCGGTTATGAATTCCTTTGTATTGCCCTGGGCCGGCTTTACCAGTTATGATGTGACAGCTGTGAATACGGTATACCCCCGTTAATTTTTTACCGGAAGGATATAAAAAAAGCCATGGTCTCCCATGGCTTTTTTGTTTGCAGTATGTTATTCGCCGATCACGAAGCGATCATTCGACTGAAGACCGGTAGCAAGATCGGTCACCTGCACTGCATAGTATCCTGGTGCCAGGTCCTGCAGCGAAAGGCTGTTGCTTCTCACGTTGCGTACTACCCGTACAACGCGCCCGGAAAGATCCGAAACCACCACATCGCGCACAGCCTCGCCTGTGAACACGATCTTGATGCGCCCGTCCTTGCCCGGGTTCGGGTACATGACAAGGCTTGATGTCTGCGTCTCACCACGGATATACCTTACTTCGCTGAAGCTGTATTTGCCGTCAATATCGACCTGCTGGATACGGTACTGGCTGATGCCCGGTGCCGGATTCAGATCGCGGAACGAGTACGAAAGGATCTGTTCACTGTTGCCGTTGTCTGCCTGGGTAAAGAGAAAGGCTACATTTCTCCAGCTGCCATCCGTATTACGCTGCACGTAGAAGCCCATGCTGTTCTGCTCCGTTGCAGTTTCCCATCTCAGGTCAACCTGCTGGCGGTTGCGCACAGCGGTGAAAGAACGGAAGCTAACCGGAAGCGGCGCACAGCTGTTTTCTACCAGTGCAATGCTGATATTTGAAATACCGGTCGTGTAGGCAACGATCCAGAGATCCTTGTCGCCGGTCTGCCTGGAATAGCTGTAGGAACTGGTGTATGTTCCATTCACCGTAATGTACTCCGGGCCATACCTTAAGTTCACGGCAGCAGTATCGGCAGCCGTAAAGGTTCCCAGCGGAGCTACGTCGGTAAACGCCTTGAACATGATGTCGCGGGAAGCGGTGGTCGTAAATGTAGCGCTGAACATACCCGTTGCGCCACAACCGCCAATAGAAATGCCCCGCACCACCGGCTCATTGGCCACGAAGGAAAGTCCCTGCCCGATGCAGCCAAACTTATTCAGGCTTGCACCATTGGCAGCGCCTGCATCAGCCTTCAGGAGCACCTGCGAAGAACAACTGTTCACACTCACGGTAATTCCCTGGATGCTGATGGTATTACCGGTGATGGAATAGCTCAGTGACGGCTTGAAACTCGCCGGGTTTGTGGCATCGCCTGGGTAAGTCGCCAACGTTACCGTGCCTGAGGTCTGGGTGTTAATGGCAATGGTCGCCAGGGTTGGATAACTGTCCAACTGGGCTGTTGACAGCACATCCTTGGAAGTACCATAAATGTTGCTGAGGGTGTTGTACACTGCTTCTTCCCAGATGTACACCACCTGCCACTTGTTACCATTCGTACCTGTAAATTCAAACTGGAGATCAAAAGTGATTTCGCAGCCGTTGCTGGAATTCACTGAAATATTGCTGATGATCGGTGCGCTGACCGTACAGCTCTGGGCATTGATCTTTTGACTGAAGACAATGCAAACAAAAACAGCCACACAGGGTAACATTCTTTTCATAATCAGAGAGTTTACGATTAAAAAAATAGAAATCAACCCCTGCAACCTGCAGGTCGGGTACGGCTATGTGGCATGAATAGGATCAATGGAACAGTAAAAGCCTGTTCAGAGAGTACGATTTGCAGATTCTTAAAAGGATGTTTGAAAAAGTGGATCGAGGAGGAATTTCAGGTATCGGATGGGTCTGGTAGCAAAGAAAACAGAAAAACCTGTCAATTCAAAGCGTTTAACATTTTTCTAATAAATTTTTAATAAGAAATATAAGCTGTTCGTTTACTGGGAAATCTTTTCGGATGTCGCATTTCAATAATACGGCAATCGGCGCTGTACCG
>DASUVB010000194.1:0-2055 GCA_036373835.1 Flavisolibacter sp.
ATACGGCGCGGCACAACCGACTGTTCCCTTTCCTGGAAAGCCAGGGATACCAGTTCATCAACTATGGATTTTTCGATTTCCCGGGGCTGCCGTCGCGTGGAAAGCCGTTTTTCGGGAATGATTATTTCGAGGACGTGCTGGGCAACCAGACCATCATCAGCAGGTATAACCGTGATATCCGCTGGTATGTTGCCAGCCGCAATTTTTTAAAGGGGGGATCGCGAGTGCCGCCCTATTTTATCCGGAATAAAAGAGACCATATTGCCCGGCATGACGCCTTTTTTAAAGGACTGAAAAATGAGCTCGATCGCGAAGCAGGGCAGCCGCGGTTCGTGTATGTCCACTTTCTGTTGCCACACCAGCCGTTTTACCAGGACAGCACCGGCAGGGAGGTACCTCACCAGGTCATCCTGAAAAGTTCGATGACCGTGGAGGAAGGTTACCTGCAGCAGGTGGGCTATGTAAATCGCATGCTGCGGCAGCTGGCCCCGTCCATGGTGAAACCCTCAGCGAGGAAGCGTGTCGTGATCATCCAGGGCGACCATGGCTACCGGCTGTTCGACAGGACTGTGAGCCAGGAAAAAGTGTTCTCCAACCTGAATGCCATCTATTTTTCCGATGGGGGATATGACCAGCTTCATGATAGTATGAGCTGTGTCAACACGTTCCGTTTCGTGCTGAACCGGTATTTTCGCCAGGACCTGGCGATCCTGCGCGATTCCAGCCGCTATTTCAGGGATCCCGAAATCGAAGGCAGGCGAAAAAATCTTAAAAATTGACCAATATTGGCGGGATCTGCCGCCTGTTTCTTGGTACTCAGCCGGCATTTTCCTACTTTTGCGGCCCCGCAAGGGACATTGCCTGAAGAGGCTCCCTAAGTATCTCCCGGTGGAGAGCGCCTCAAGGGTGTTACTGGAAAAGCATTCACATGCCAAAGGTTAAAACGAATTCCAGTGCCAAAAAGCGTTTCAAAGTAACGGGCACGGGAAAGATCACGCACCAGAAATCATTCAAGCGTCACATCCTCACCAAGAAGTCAACGAAGCGTAAGCGCAATCTGAGAAAAGACGGGGAAGTATCAAAAGCCAACCTGGATTTTGTAAAACGCCTGCTGGCCCTGAAATAAGCCGGCTCATTATTTTTTAAAACTTTAAACTCATTCAGATATGCCACGTTCCGTAAATGCAGTTGCTTCAAGAGCACGCAGAAAAAGAATCCTGAAACAAGCCAAGGGCTTTTACGGCAAGCGGAAAAATGTTTACACCGTTGCCAAGAACATCGTAGAAAAGGGTATGACCTACAGCTATGTGGGTCGCAAGCTCAAGAAAAGAGAATACCGCCGGCTGTGGATCGCACGTATCAACGCTGCGGTACGCGAAGAGGGCCTGACCTATTCACAGTTCATCAACCTGCTGAATACAAAGGGAATCACCCTTGACCGCAAAGTGCTGGCCGACCTGGCCATGAACAGTCCAGAGTCTTTCAGGGCGCTGGTGGCACAGGTAAAGTGATCCCCGCTTAAGAATTTCATTGAACCGTTCCATATTCATGGGGCGGTTTTTTATTTTCAAATGATACTTTTGCAAAAACTATTACCGGACAACCTCTCCTGAATGACAAACTCCTACCACGACCTTGTTCAGCAAACTTTCAATTTCCCACAGGAAGGTTTGGAAGTGAAAAACGGATACCTGCATTTTAACGGCCTGGATGTGAAGGCGCTGATCGACAAGTACGGGACCCCCATGAAGCTCACATACCTTCCAAAGATCGGGATGCAGATCAACAAGGCGAAGGACATGTTTGCCAAGGCGATAAAGAAACACAAATACGAGGGCGACTACTTTTACTGCTATTGCACAAAAAGCTCGCATTTTTCCTTCGTGGTACAGGAAGCGCTTCAGCACGACATACACCTGGAAACATCGTATGCCTATGACATCGAGATCATCAAGAAGCTGTATGAAAGAAAGCGGATCAACAAGGACATCTATATTATTTGCAACGGCTTTAAACAGCGCGGATATACCCGCCGGATCGCTCAGCTGATCAACG
>DASUVB010000195.1:0-2050 GCA_036373835.1 Flavisolibacter sp.
AAGGCCGATATCAAGCGCGAGGGATCTGATGTGACCATTGTTTCTTTCAACAAGATGATGAAAGTAGCACTTGGGGCCGCGGCTGAACTTGAAAAGGAGAACATCAGCGCAGAGGTGATTGACCTGCGGACGATCCGCCCGCTTGACTGGATGACGATTCTCGAAAGCGTTAAAAAAACCAACCGGCTGGTGATCGTTGAAGAGCAATGGCCTTTTGCCTCCGTCTCAGCGGAGATCACTTACCGCATACAGAAGGAAGGATTTGATTACCTGGATGCCCCGATCCGGCGCATAACGGCTGCGGACGCGCCATTGCACTATGCGCCCAACCTTGTGGCGGCCGCGCTGCCTGACGTACCACGCACGGTGCGACTGGTAAAAGAGGTGATGTATCTCCAGAAATAAAAGCGGTGAACTGTTGACAACCTTCCCCGTGATGAGGTATTTGCAGTTAAATCTGCCTAACCTGTGCAACTCGTTCATTTTCACACCTGATCAACAAAAAATAATTCGTAAGAAGTTTTGAAAATCGATTTATTACCCCCATCTTTGTTTCGGTTTTTCATAGGATATTGGATTTTACACGAGGCTGGATTTCTATCCGGCCTTTCTTTTTGTACCTGCCCCGCCAAAATCTTTCAATCCCCTTATTTCGTTTCTTTGCGGACTCAATGACCATCTATGCCCACGATACTGATTGTAGACGATGAAAAGGCCATCCGGAAGACCCTGAGCGAGATCCTTTCCTTTGAAGGCTATAAACTTGAAGAAGCTGCTGACGGTGAAGAAGGCCTGAAAAAGTTCCGCGAAAAAACCTATGACGTAGTGCTTTGCGACATCAAGATGCCCCGCGTGGACGGCCTGGATTTCCTGCAGAAAGCCGTTGAAATCAATCCCGATGTACCTGTCATTATGATCTCCGGCCATGGCACCATCGAAACCGCGGTGGAAGCTGTGAAAAAGGGCGCTTATGACTTCATACAAAAGCCACCGGACCTGAACCGCCTGCTCATTACCATCCGCAACGCCATGGAGCGGAATACCCTGGTGAATGAGACCAAGACACTCAAGCGCAGGGCATTCAAGGTGCAGGAAATGATCGGTGAGTCTGAGCCGATCCGGAAGATCAAGGAAACCATCGAGAAAGTAGCTCCAACAGAAGCCAGGATCCTGATCACCGGTGAAAACGGTGTAGGAAAGGAATTGGTAGCCCGGTGGATACATGAAAAAAGCAGCCGCGCAGGGAACGCCCTCGTAGAAGTGAATTGTGCAGCCATTCCCAGCGAGTTGATTGAAAGTGAGCTTTTCGGCCACGAAAAAGGCTCGTTCACGTCGGCCATCAAGCAGCGAATCGGAAAATTTGAACAGGCGAATGGCGGCACCCTGTTCCTCGACGAGATCGGCGACATGAGCCTGAGCGCACAGGCCAAGGTGCTGCGCGCATTGCAGGAGGGCAAGATCACGCGCGTGGGCGCCGACAAGGACATCAATGTTGACGTTCGCGTGATCGCAGCCACCAACAAAGACCTGATGAAGGAAGTGGAGGCAAAGCTTTTCAGGCTCGACCTGTACCATCGCCTGAGCGTGATCCTGATCCATGTGCCATCACTGAACGAAAGGAAGGATGATATTCCACTGCTGGTGGAGAAATTCCTTGAGGACATTTGCGACGATTACGGCATCCCGCCCAAATCCATTTCAGACGAAGCGCTGAAGATGCTGCAGGACTATGACTGGACCGGCAACATCCGTGAATTGAGAAATGTGGTGGAACGCCTGGTGATCCTTTCCGGCAAGGGTATTTCGCGCGATGATGTGAAGACCTATGTACTGCCTAAGTAACAGCCCGCTTTTCAATAAAATTAAGGATCTCTTCGTCTGATCGCAGCAGCGTTACATTGACGAACGTCCGCTGCGCCTGCGTGATCCCGGCGCCCGACGCAATGATCTTCACACCAGCCAGCATGTTCTGCAGTGATTCCAGGTAATCATCGGCATCCTGGCCGGTAAGGTTGGTGACCAGGTGCAGGTACAGGTACCGTGGATTCCT